>JAKDNC010000109.1 GCA_030452025.1 Nocardioides sp.
TTCTCGACCCCGGGCAGCAGCGCATCTTGCTGCGCCTTGGTGAACCGGTGCACCTCGTCGACGAAGAGCACTGTCTCCCGTGAGTGGTGGACGAGGTCGCTTCGGGCGGCGTCGATGGCTGCGCGGACCTCCTTGACCCCGGCTGCGACAGCCGAGACCTCGACGAAGCCACGATCGGTCTGTTGGGACAGGATGGAGGCGATGGTGGTCTTGCCGGTGCCGGGCGGTCCCCACAACAACAGGGACATCGACTGGTCGCCCTCGATCAACTGGCGCAGGGGCGATCCCGCGGCGCGCAGCTGCTGCTGGCCGGCCAGCTCGTCCAGGGTGCGCGGACGCATCCGCACCGCCAGCGGCGCCGACGAGTGCTGATTGCCCGCCAGCGAGCCGCGGAGGGCATCGGCCCGCTTGCCGGGCACGTCGAACAGTCCGTCTTCCACGCGCCCACCCTAGACGGCCTCGAGACGTGGTTCGGGCTCCCCATTGACTCCTGTGCGGGATCAGCCCGGTTGATCACCCGTGGGCGACCGTACGACGATCCAGGTCAACCCACGTGTCGGCGAATCCGGGGCCATCGCTGAGGTCCGGGGACGGCGTGGCGCCCGGGTCCGGATTGCCGGACTCGTCGACACCGAGCAGCCGTGAGGTGATCGGGGTCTCCGGATGCTTCCCGAGCTCTCCGGGGAAGTGGCAGGCGACCTTGTGGCGCTTACCGATCTGGAGCAGCGGAGGCTCCACCTTGGCGCAGATCTCCTTGGCCAGCGAGCAGCGGGTGCGGAAACGGCAGCCAGAAGGCGGGTTGATCGGGCTCGGAACGTCGCCCTCGAGCATGATCCGGTCCCGCCGCCCCCCGACCGCGGCCTGCTTCACGTCGGGCACCGCGGAGAGCAGCGCCTGCGTGTAGGGGTGGTGCGGACGGTTGTAGAGGGTCTCGCGGTCGGCGATCTCGACGATCTTGCCGAGGTACATCACCGCGATCTCGGGGCAGAAGTGTCGGACGACCGCAAGGTCGTGGGCGATGAACAGGAACGCGATCCCGAATTCCTTCTGCACGTCCTGGAGCAGGTTGACCACCTGCGCCTGGATCGACACGTCGAGCGCCGAGACCGGCTCGTCGGCTACCAGGAGCTTCGGCTGAAGAGCCAGGGCACGCGCGATCCCGATGCGTTGGCGCTGGCCACCGGAGAACTCCGACGGGTAGCGGTTGTAGTGCTCGGGGTTGAGGCCGACGACCTCGAGCAGCTCACGGACCCGTTCGAGCACCTTCTTCTTCGGCACCACGTTGTGCACCTCGAGTGGCGTCCCGATGATCGCGCCCACCGTGTGGCGGGGGTTGAGCGAGGAGTAGGGATCCTGGAAGATCATCTGGACCTCGCGGCGCAGCGGGAGGAGCTCCCTCCGCTTCAGCTTGGCCATGTCCCGGCCCTCGAACTCGATCGAGCCGGAGGTCGGTTCATGGAGCCGCGTGATCAGACGACCGGTGGTCGACTTCCCGCAGCCGGACTCGCCCACCAGGCCGAGCGCGCTGCCCTGGGGGATCTCGAACGAGACACCGTCGACGGCCTGGACGTTGGCCAGGGTGCGCTGGAGCAGCCCCGAAGACTTCACCGGGAAATACTTGCGAAGGTTGTGCACCTTCAGCACCGGGTCCGTGTGGTCGGGCCCCGGCGCCGCCGCGTGATCAGAGACCTCTGTCATGTCAGCGGCCCTCCTCAGTGGTCGTTCCTGCGACGCCCTCGACCGGATCCCCGGTCCCCGGCAGCCGGTCGGGGGCGATCGCGGGAAGGATCTCCATCGCGTAGATCTCCTCGGGGTTGCTCAGGTGGCAGCGCTTGGTGTGTCCGGTCCCGTGCGAGCCGGGCAGCAGCTCGGGCAGCTGATTGGCGCACAACTCACCGGGGACCTTGTCCACGTGAGTGCAGCGCGGGTGGAAGGCACAGCCGGTCGGCGGATTCAGCAGGCTAGGTGGGTTCCCGGGGATCGGGATCAGCCGGGCATCGGTGTCCGCACTGACGTCCGGAACGCTGGAAAGGAGTCCCCAGGTGTAGGGCATCTCCGGGTGCGTCAGGATCTCCCGGGTCGGCCCGTTCTCCACTGCACGCCCGCCGTACATCACCAGCACCTCGTCGGCCATCTCTGCGACGACGCCGAGGTCATGGGTGATCATGATGATCGCGGAGTTGAACTCACGCTGCAACTCCTGGAGGAGGTCGAGGATCTGCGCCTGGACGGTCACGTCGAGCGCGGTCGTCGGCTCGTCTGCGATCAGCAACTTCGGGTCGTTGACCAGCGCCATCGCGATCATCGCGCGCTGACGCATGCCGCCGGAGAACTGGTGGGGGTAGTCGTCGACCCGGCTTCGTGCCTGCGGGATGCCGACCAGGTCGAGCATCTCGATGGCCTTCTTCTTCGCAGTCGACTTCGAGACCTTGTGGTGAATCCGGTAGGCCTCGATGATCTGCGCGCCGATCGAGAAGAACGGGTGCAGGGCGGTCAACGGGTCCTGGAAGATCATTGCGACGTCGGCGCCGCGAATGGGTCGCATGATGCTCTGCCCGGCGCCGATGATCTCCTGGCCGCCCACCTTGATGGAGCCCTCGAGCCGGGTCGATCGGAGGTCGTGCAGGCCCAGGATGGCCATCGAGGAGACGCTCTTGCCGGAGCCGGACTCGCCCACGATGCCCAGGGTCTGACCGCGCTGGACCGAGTAGGACAGGTCGGTGACCGCCTGGACGAGACCGTCGTGAGTGGGGAACCGCACGGTCAGGGTGTTGACCTCGAGGTAGGGCGTGGTGCTGGTCTCGGCGCCGTCGTCGAGGGAGGGCGTGGTGCTCAGGTCTGTCATCCGATCCTCACTCGAGGGTCAAGGTAGCCGTACAAGATGTCCACCACGAGGTTGGCCAGGACCACCATGGCGGCGGCCAGCATCACGGTGGCGTTGATGACGGGAAGGTCCATCGGCGTCTCGATCACCGAGTCGAGCGCCAGGAGCCCGACTCCGTCGATGCCGAAGATCTTCTCGGTGAAGACCGTCCCGGCGAGCAGTGCCGCGAAGTCGAGGCCGAAGATCGTGACCACAGGAACGATCGCGGCGCGCAGCGCGTGTTTGAAGATCACCTTGTTGCGGGGCACGCCCTTGGCGGATGCCGAACGGATGTAGTCCTCGCCGAGAGTCTCGAGCATCTCACCGCGGGAGAACCGGGCGTACTGGGTCGACTGTGCGATGCCCAGCACCAGCCAGGGCAACAGCATCGCCCCGATCCATGGCAGGACCCCTTGGGTGATCGGCTGGTATTCAGTGTCGGGGAAGATGTTCGTCCGCAGCGTCAGGAAGATCCACGCCAGCAGGGCGAACAGATAGTAGGGAATCGAGGAGATGACCAGACTGAAGCCGACCAGACCTCGATCCCAGATGGTGCCCCGGGCCCGCGCGGCGAGGACACCGAGGGTGACCCCGAAGGTCAGGTAGATGGTCGCACCGCCCAGGGCGAGCGTCAGGGTGGCCGGGTATGCCTTCACCAGCTGGTCGGTGACAGGCTGGCGGGTCCCGTAGGAGATGCCGAAGCAGGGTGCGTCGCACTCATAGGTGCTGGACCCGAACGGCACGTCGCGTCCGACGAAGACGCCCTTGACGAACTTGCCGTACTGCGTGGTGATCGGCTCGTTGAGACCCATCGACTCCTCGATGAGCGCCAGCCGGTCAGCGGTGCAGCGTCCCTGGGCAGCGCAGACCGGGCCGGCCGGGTTCGGGATCGCCTTGTAGAACAAGGCGAACACCGCCATCGAGGTGATGATGACGACGAGCAGCGCGGCCAACAGCCGTCGCACGATGTACCCGAGCATGGGCGCTTCTTCCTCCGCGGGTGGTGGTGCCGGGACATGGGGTGGATCCGGAGGTCCGGATCCACCCCATGTCCTTGGACGAGCGAGCCACCGGGTGGCTCATCGTTGTGCTTCTCGATCACACCGGGTCAGGAGACCCAGATGCCCTTCCACGTCGGCATGCCGTAGCCGATGTCGATGTTGTGACCGTTGACCTTCGACCCGTGGGCCTGGGCGGTGCCGGTGTAGCTGGTGACAATCGCCGGGAGGTATTCCTTGGCGATCGTCTCGTCGAGGTCGCCCCAGGCTTCGGGCTGCTCCTCGAGCGGCATCTGCAGGATCTCCTTGATCCGGTCGTCCACCTCGGGCTCGCTGAACACCGAGTAGTTGGCGCCGAGGCCCTCTTCGTCGAGGTTGGTCGACTGCATCACCGGCGGGAACCAGGACGAGCCGGCCGGCCAGTCCGAGCACCAGCCCGAGCTACGGACGTTGAGGTCCGAGTCCGGGTCGGAGCGCTTCTCGGAGAGCTCCGCGGTGGTGGTGGCGATCGGGGTGGCCTTGAATCCGGCCTCCTCGAGCGCGGCGACAATGACGTCCTTCTGCGCGACTCCGTTCGGGTCGTCGTTGGCGAAGAGGAACTTCAGCTCGTAGTCCATGGCGCCGGCTTCCTCGAGGAGCGCCTTGGCCTTGGCCGGGTCGGTGGTGCCGGGCTCGTGGCCCTCGACCGCGGTGTACTCCTTGCGACCAGGTGTGCCGGGCGGCATCAGGGCCGAGGCGTCCGAGAGTCGGGTCACTCCGTCGATGTTGCCACCGGCGAGGATGGCGTCCTTGTAGGGGTAGGCCCAGGCGACGGCCTCGCGAACCAACTTGTCGGTGACCTTGCGGTAGTCCAGACCCCAGTAGTAGGTGCACGGCTGGCCGCCGATGACCAGGCGGTCCTTGTGGTCGTTGCTGAACTTCCGGAAGTCAGCGCCGAGGACGTCGTCATAGGTCATCGTGGTCTGGCCCTCGCCCTGGTCGGCCAGGAGGATCTGGTCGATCTTGGCGCTCTCGACCTGGACGTCGAAGACATACTTCTCCGGGTACTGCGTGCGCCCCGGGTCGGTCTTCGGGTCCCACGCCTGGTTGCGGACCAGAGTCAGGTTCTTCTCCGGGTTGTACTGGGCAAACTTGTAGGGACCCGAGGCCAGCGGGTGCTGGCGGTACTTCTCCGGGGTCGAGGCCGGTCCCTCGGGGACCGGACCCATCGCCGGGAAGGTGCCCCAGTAGGGCATGTCCGGGAACGGCGTCGACATCTTGATCGTCAGCGTGTCCCCGTCGACCTCGATGGCATCGAAGTCGGTGCTCTTCCCGGAGTAGGGCCCCTTGTAGTCCGCGCCGCCCTCGAAGTAGTCGTTGGCAAAGGCAGGACCGTCCGGGAAAGCCTTGCGGTCCATCGCACGCAACATGCCGAACTTCACGTCGTCGGCGGTGATCTCCTTGCCGTTCTCGAACTTCGCACCCTTGCGGATCGTGAACTTCCACTCGGTGAAGTCCTCGTTCGGCGTGCCCAAGCCGGTGGCGAGGTCGGGAATCAGGGTCATCTGCCCCGACTCCTCGTCGTAGGCGTACTGCGTCAACGACCGCGTGACCAGACCGGTCAGGATCGAGGCGGTGTTGACGTAGTAGGCCTCGGCGGGGTCCATCGTGTTGAGACCGTTGACGCTGAGGACCTTCACGGTCCCGCCCTTCTTAGCGCCCTCGATCTCCACGGGACCCTCACGCTCGGCATCCTGGGCATCGCCAGTGTCGCCGAGCTTGTCCCGATCAACGCCGGAATCCCCGGAGTCACCCCCGCTGCCGCCGCTTCCGCCGCAAGCAGCGAGAGTCATGACGCCGGCAGTGGCCAAGGCAATAAACGGTGTCTTCAACCGCATGGCAAACCCACCCTTTCGATGTGTGTTGCTGATCCCTCCGAGACGGGATGTCATCGGCGAGTCTTGGGGTCAAAGGCGTCCCTGATCGAGTCGCCGAGAAGGTTGAGCGCAACCACCAGCACCATTACGACGATGACAGGTGCCCAGAGGTAGAGCGAGTACGCGTCGAAGTATCCGTAGGCGACATTGATGGTCTGGCCCAGTGACGGGATGCCGGTGAGACCGATCCCGAGGAACGACAGGCCGGCCTCGGCTGCGACGTAGGCCGGCAGCATCAGCGACACGGCCACGACGATCGGGGCCACCAAGTTCGGGAGCAGCTCCTTGAACAGGATCCGACGCGTCGGGACGCCGATCACCAGCGCGGACTGGATGAACTCGCGCTCACGCAGCGAGAGCACCTGGCCGCGGACCAGCCGAGCCAGGCTCATCCAGCCGAAGACGACGAGCACGCCGACCAATGCCAGCAGCTGGGCCCGGCCGAGCTTGTCCACGTCCGCGCTGAACCGGCTGGTGATGATCGGCGCCAGGCACAGGGCGCCGAGCAGGAAGGGGAAGGAGAGGAACAGGTCGATGATGAACGACAGGATTCGGTCGGGCCAGCCACGGGCGAATCCGGCCATCAGGCCGATGGTGACGCCGATGAGGGTGCTCAGCACCGTGGCCAGGGTGGAGACCAGCAGCGAGGTTCGCACGCCGTAGAGCAACCGAGCCAGGTTGTCATAGCCGGTCTGCGGCGCGATCCCGAGAGGGTGCTCCCACGTGAACGGATAGTACGGCGGACCGATCGCCGGGAAGCCGTCGTACTCGAGGAGCTCGGTCAGGCCGGGCAGCCCGGGCTCCTGCTTCTCGTGGATGTCGAGCAGGTGCGTGATCAGCGGAGCGAAGACACCCAGCACCACGAGCAGGAGGACGATGGTCCCGCACACGAGCGCGACCCTGTCCTTGCGCAGCCGGGTGAGCGCGATCTGAGTCGGCGACTTGGCAACGTTCCCGTTCTTCTTCTTGCTGGTGGGGGCATCCCCCGGTGCGGGATCTTCGCTGAAGGAACCGAGAGTCTCGGTTGCAATCGGCGGCTGCGACATGCTCTCCCCATCGTGCGAACGGCCCACGGACGATCCCGAGGGGGCGCTTCCTGCGCCGTCGGTGACTCTATGTGACGTGTGACGCACTTGCGGTCACCAACGCGTAACGATCTGGTCTCGACCCGTCACGCGTCAGTGACCGCACGGTGCACGCTCGGGCGGGTCAGCTGACCCAGATGCCCTTCCACGTCGGCATGCCGTAGCCGATGTCGATGTTGTGACCGTTGACCTTCGACCCGTGGGCCTGGGCGGTGCCGGTGTAGCTGGTGACAATCGCCGGGAGGTATTCCTTGGCGATCGTCTCGTCGAGGTCGCCCCAGGCTTCGGGCTGCTCCTCGAGCGGCATCTGCAGGATCTCCTTGATCCGGTCGTCCACCTCGGGCTCGCTGAACACCGAGTAGTTGGCGCCGAGGCCCTCTTCGTCGAGGTTGGTCGACTGCATCACCGGCGGGAACCAGGACGAGCCGGCCGGCCAGTCCGAGCACCAGCCCGAGCTACGGACGTTGAGGTCCGAGTCCGGGTCGGAGCGCTTCTCGGAGAGCTCCGCGGTGGTGGTGGCGATCGGGGTGGCCTTGAATCCGGCCTCCTCGAGCGCGGCGACAATGACGTCCTTCTGCGCGACTCCGTTCGGGTCGTCGTTGGCGAAGAGGAACTTCAGCTCGTAGTCCATGGCGCCGGCTTCCTCGAGGAGCGCCTTGGCCTTGGCCGGGTCGGTGGTGCCGGGCTCGTGGCCCTCGACCGCGGTGTACTCCTTGCGACCAGGTGTGCCGGGCGGCATCAGGGCCGAGGCGTCCGAGAGTCGGGTCACTCCGTCGATGTTGCCACCGGCGAGGATGGCGTCCTTGTAGGGGTAGGCCCAGGCGACGGCCTCGCGAACCAACTTGTCGGTGACCTTGCGGTAGTCCAGACCCCAGTAGTAGGTGCACGGCTGGCCGCCGATGACCAGGCGGTCCTTGTGGTCGTTGCTGAACTTCCGGAAGTCAGCGCCGAGGACGTCGTCATAGGTCATCGTGGTCTGGCCCTCGCCCTGGTCGGCCAGGAGGATCTGGTCGATCTTGGCGCTCTCGACCTGGACGTCGAAGACATACTTCTCCGGGTACTGCGTGCGCCCCGGGTCGGTCTTCGGGTCCCACGCCTGGTTGCGGACCAGAGTCAGGTTCTTCTCCGGGTTGTACTGGGCAAACTTGTAGGGACCCGAGGCCAGCGGGTGCTGGCGGTACTTCTCCGGGGTCGAGGCCGGTCCCTCGGGGACCGGACCCATCGCCGGGAAGGTGCCCCAGTAGGGCATGTCCGGGAACGGCGTCGACATCTTGATCGTCAGCGTGTCCCCGTCGACCTCGATGGCATCGAAGTCGGTGCTCTTCCCGGAGTAGGGCCCCTTGTAGTCCGCGCCGCCCTCGAAGTAGTCGTTGGCAAAGGCAGGACCGTCCGGGAAAGCCTTGCGGTCCATCGCACGCAACATGCCGAACTTCACGTCGTCGGCGGTGATCTCCTTGCCGTTCTCGAACTTCGCACCCTTGCGGATCGTGAACTTCCACTCGGTGAAGTCCTCGTTCGGCGTGCCCAAGCCGGTGGCGAGGTCGGGAATCAGGGTCATCTGCCCCGACTCCTCGTCGTAGGCGTACTGCGTCAACGACCGCGTGACCAGACCGGTCAGGATCGAGGCGGTGTTGACGTAGTAGGCCTCGGCGGGGTCCATCGTGTTGAGACCGTTGACGCTGAGGACCTTCACGGTCCCGCCCTTCTTAGCGCCCTCGATCTCCACGGGACCCTCACGCTCGGCATCCTGGGCATCGCCAGTGTCGCCGAGCTTGTCCCGATCAACGCCGGAATCCCCGGAGTCACCCCCGCTGCCGCCGCTTCCGCCGCAAGCAGCGAGAGTCATGACGCCGGCAGTGGCCAAGGCAATAAACGGTGTCTTCAACCGCATGGCAAACCCACCCTTTCGATGTGTGTTGCTGATCCCTCCGAGACGGGATGTCATCGGCGAGCCCCGGGGTGGGTGGCATCGCTGTTCGAGTCGCCGCGAAGTCGGCCTACAGTCTCGAGACCAGGCATCGAGACGATCGGGGCAACACACAGAGCGCCGGTCAGGAACTCCCCGAGGAGTGCTTCCTGCACCATCTGCGACTGTATGTGACGCCGGACTCACCGACGGTC
>JAKDNC010000110.1 GCA_030452025.1 Nocardioides sp.
GAGATCCACACCGCTGCCGGGGAGCTGGTGGCTGCTTCAGAGCTCGGTGCCGAAGGGGACGTGATCGAGGGTCTGGCCAGCGTGCGGGCCGTCGTGCGCATCGGCGAGGGGGTGCGTGAGGACACCGTGCCCTTTGAGGAACTCACCACTCTCGGGACATCCGTCGAGGTCGAGGACATCGAAGCCGTTGCCGACTCGGTCACCCCCGGCGACATCGCCGACATCCTCTTCACCTCCGGGACCACGGGCCGCTCCAAGGGTGTGCTCACGGCTCACAGTCAGACCCTCACCGCGGCGCAGGTGTGGGCCGACACCGGCCAGGTGACCTCGAGAGACCGCTATCTCGTGATCAGCCCCTTCTTCCACACCTACGGCTACAAGATCGGGATCGTCACCACGATCCTGAAGGGTTGCTCCCTCTACCCCATGGCGGCCTTCGACGCAGACGAGGCACTCAAGCTGATCGAGACGGAGCAGATCACGATCCTGCCGGGTGCGCCCGCGGTCTTCCACTCGTTGCTGGAGTCGCCCTCGTTCGCCGACACGGACACCACCTCCCTCCGGTTCGCCAACACCGGCGCCGCGTCGATCCCGGTCGCCCTGGTGGAGCGGATGCAGCGCGAGCTCTCCTTCGACCTGGTGATCACGGCGTTCGGGATGACCGAGTGTGTGATGGGCACGATGTGCCGCCCCGGCGACTCCGACGAAACCGTCGCGACCACCTGTGGGCGCGTCGTCGACGGGCTGGAGCTCCGGATCGCCGATCCGGACACCGGTGAGCCGCGAGGCCCGGGCGAATCCGGCGAGGTCCAGTTCCGGGGGCCGATGGTGATGCGCGGCTACCTCGACGACCCGGGGGCCACCGCGAAGACCATCGACAGCGCCGGCTGGCTGCGGACCGGCGATGTCGGAACCATCGACGCCGACGGCTATCTGCAGATCACCGACCGGCTCAAGGACATGTACATCTCCGGCGGCTTCAACGTCTACCCGGCCGAGATCGAGCAGGTCCTGGCCCGCCTCGACGGTGTCTTCGAAGCCGCCGTGATCGGCGTGCCCGACGAACGGATGGGCGAGGTGGGCAGGGCCTACGTCGTGCTCCGGGCCGGGAGCGACCTCGGCGAGGTCGATGTCATCGCCTTCGTGCGCGAGCGGATCGCGAACTTCAAGGTTCCCCGGCAGGTCGCGTTCGTGGACGAACTGCCGCGCAACCTGTCCGGCAAGGTGCTCAAGAACGAACTGAGAGAGGACCACGCGTAGTGGATCTGGAACTGTCACCCCGAGAGCTCGCTTTCCAGGCCGAGGCCCGAGACTGGCTCGCCGCTCACGTCCCGGCCGAGCCGTTGCCGTCGATGGACACACCCGAAGGCTGGACGGCACACCAGGAGTGGGAGGCACTGCTCACTGAAGGCGGATGGTCGGTCGTCTCGTGGCCGAAGGAATACCACGGACGCGAGGCCTCGCTGGTCGAGTGGGTGATCTTCGAGGAGGAGTACTACCGCGCCGGTGCACCGGGACGGGTCTCCCAGAACGGCATCTTCCTGCTGGCGCCGATCATCTTCGGACACGGCACGAAGGAGCAGCAGGACCGTTTCCTGCCCAGCATGGCCAGCGGCGAACGGATCTGGGCCCAGGCCTGGTCCGAGCCCGAGGCCGGCTCCGACCTGGCTTCCCTGCGCTCCACCGCACGTCGTGACGACGCGCGGGGCGGTTGGGTGCTGAACGGCCAGAAGACCTGGTCGTCCCGCGCGTCGTTCGCGCACTGGGGCTTCGGCCTCTTCCGTTCCGACCCGGAGGCCGAGAGGCACCGCGGCCTGACCTACTTCCTCTTTCCACTCGACGCCGACGGCATCACCATGCGGCCGATCGCCCAGCTCGACGGCGAGCCCGGGTTCGCCGAGATCTTCTTCGAGGGTGTGTTCGTCCCCGACGCCGACGTTCTCGGCGAGCCCGGCGACGGGTGGCGGGTCGCGATGAGCACTGCCGGCAACGAGCGCGGGCTCTCCCTGCGCTCCCCCGGTCGCTTCTGCGCCGCCGCTGATCGCCTGGTCGACCTCTACCGGTCAGTCACCGAGGACGGGCAGTTCGCCGGCCACTGCACGTCGACGGTCGGAGCCCGCGTGGTCGACAGCTGGATGAAGGCCCAGGCCTACCGGCTCTACACCTGGGGAACCGTGACCCGGCTGGCTGGGGGCGGCGAGATGGGCGCCGCCGGATCGGTGAACAAGGTCTTCTGGTCCGAGCTCGACGTCGCGTTGCACGAGACGGGGTTGGACCTGCTCGGCGCCGAGGCCGAGGTCGAGTCGACGTGGACCGACGGTTACATCTTCTCGTTGTCCGGTCCGATCTATGCCGGGACCAACGAGATCCAGCGCAACATCGTGGCGGAGCGGATCCTCGGTCTGCCCAGAGAACCCAAGGGAGCCCGCAGATGAGATTCGAGCTGAACGGTGAGCAGCAGGCCTTCGCCGAGTCCCTGGAGCGGCTACTGACCGCCTCGGACACGACCACAGTGGCCAGGGCCTGGTCGGACGGCGACACCGGACCCGGACTCGCCTTGTGGCACAGGTTGGCCGAGCAGGGCGTCCACGCACTACTCGTTCCCGAAGACCAAGGCGGCATGGGCGCAGGCGGAGTCGAGCTCGTCACGGCGTTCGAGGCGCTGGGCCGACACGGCGTACCCGGCCCGTACGTGGAGTCCGCTGCCTACCTGACAACCCTGGTCTCCGACGACGACCTCCTCGAACGGCTCGCGGCCGGGGCAGTCGCGACGGTGTCGATCCCCCCGCAGGTTCCCCATGCCCTGGACGGCGACGCGGCCGAGCTCGCCTTCGTCGTCTCCAGTCGGCTCCATCGGGCCACGGTCGGTGAGCCCGTCACCTCGGTCGATCACACTCGTCGACTTTCCCGGGTCACCACTGGCGACCCACTGGACCTCGAGGTCGGCCCAGGTGCCGCGTTCGACGTCGCGTCACTGGCTACCGCGGCCCAGCTGCTGGGCTGTGGCGAACGCCTGCTCGACGACGCAGTCGCGTACGTGAAGCAGCGCAAGCAGTTCGGCCGCGAGATCGGTTCCTACCAAGCAATCAAGCACCGGCTCGCCGACGTGCGCATCGCGCTCGACTTCGCTCGACCGCTGGTGGCCGGCGCCGCCCTCGACCTCGAGGCCCCGGATCGCGCCCGAGACGTGTCGGCGGCGAAGGTCGCCGCCTCCGACGCCGCATACCTCGCGTCCCGGGTGGCGTTGCAGGTTCACGGTGCGATCGGCTACACCGCCGAGTTCGACCTGAGCATCTGGCTGTTGAAGGTGCGAGCGCTGGTGACTGCGTGGGGGACGCCCACCTACCACCGCACCCGGATCCTGGACTCACTGCTCAAGGCAGGTGCCTGACGTGCACTTCGGGCTTTCCGAGGAGCAGCAGCAACTCGCCACGACGCTGCACTCCCTGTTGGGCAGGCATGCGGACAGTGCCAAGGTGCGTAGTGCGGCGGAATCGGCAGCCGGATACGACCCCGGCCTCTGGCGGACCCTGTGCGAACAGGTCGGAGTCGCCGCGCTGGCCGTACCGGAGGAGTACGACGGCGCCGGGTTCACCCTCTTCGAGACCGGGATCGTGCTCGATGCGCTGGGCCGCTCCCTGGCTCCCTCACCACTGCTGGCCTCCGTCGTCACCGCCGAGGTGCTCTTGGCCGCCGATGACACCGAAGCCTGCTCCGACCTGCTTCCGCGGATCGCCGCAGGCGAGGTCGCGACCCTCGCATGGTCCGGGGTGGCCGGTCCGGCGGACTCCGCGCTCACCGTCCGGGCTGACGGCGACCGGCTCCACGGTGAGGTGTCCCCGGTCCTGCACGGCGACTCCGCGACGATCCTGCTCGTCCCGGCCGAGACCGACACCGGTCCCGCGCTCTTCCTGGTCGACCCGGACGAGGTCACAGCCACCTGGGCGCCGGGGATGGACCCCACCATCCGGTACGCCGACCTCACCCTCGACGGTGCCGCAGCACGGCGGATCGGCGGCGACGCACGCACCGCCCTCGACCACGCGCACCGGGTCGGGACCGTCGCGGTCGCAAGCCTCCAGCTCGGCGGGGCCCAGCGGGCACTGGACGACACAGTCACCCACAGCCGGGAACGGGTGCAGTTCGGGCGCCCGATCGGCTCGTTCCAGGCATTGAAGCACCGAATGGCCGACATGCTCGTCGAGGTCGAGCTCTCCCGCTCGGCCGCGTGGGCGGCGACCTACGCCGTGGCGTCGGACTCGCCGGACGCGGCAACCTTGGCCGCCAGTGCGGGGTCGTACTGCTCGGAAGCGTTCTTCCACGTCGCCGGCGAGGCGGTGCAGCTGCACGGCGGGATCGGAATCACCTGGGAACACGACGTCTCCGTTGTGTTCAAGCGCGCCCACGCCCTCCAGCAGCTCTTCGGGCTCCCCCATCAGCACAGGTCCCTGATCGAGCTCTGACGAGGGAACTCCGAGGCCGGAGGCGTGGGATGGGTCATACCTCCCCGGTCGTCTCCCCTGCTAGGTTCGCCGGAGATTCCGAACCTCAGAGGAGCAGATCGTTGCGTACTGCCAAGGACTTTTTTGCCCCACTCGCCGTAGGCGCCCCCGCCCCGCTGCGTGAGACACCGGCGCGACCCTCGCGGGCGATTCACTTCTTCGATCCGGGCAACGAGAAGATGGCAGCCAAGGTGCCCGCGATGGTCGGGACCACTGACGTCCTCCTGGGGAACCTCGAGGACGCCGTCAAGGCCGAGAACAAGGACAAGGCCCGCAACGGCCTGGTCAAGATCGGTCAGGAGACGGACTTCGGGCCCACCCAGCTGTGGACGCGGATCAACTCCCTCGACTCCCCGTGGGCGCTGGACGACCTGACCCGCCTCGTGACCGAGGTCGGCGACAAGATCGACGTCGTCATGGTGCCCAAGGTCAAGGGGCCGGAGGACATCCACTACATCGACCGGATCCTCGCCCAGCTCGAGGCGAAGGGGGGCGTGCAGCGCCCGATCCTCGTCCACGCCATCCTCGAGACTGCTCGTGGCGTCGCCAACATCGAGGAGATCTGTGGCGCATCACCGCGCATGCAGGGGCTCTCGCTCGGCCCGGCCGACTTGGCCGCCGACCGCCGGATGAAGACCACCCGTGTCGGCGGAGGTCATCCGGGATACCTGGTCCGCGAGGACGCGCCTCGCGACGCCGACGGGAACAGTGACTTCACCGCAGCCCGGCCGACGTACCAGCAGGACCTGTGGCACTACACGATTGCGCGGATGGTCGACGCCTGCGCGATGCACGGGATCTTCCCGTACTACGGCCCGTTCGGCGACATTGCCGACGTGGTCGGCTGTGAGGACCAGTTCCGCAACGCGTTCCTGCTCGGTTGCGTCGGTGCCTGGTCGTTGCACCCGAAGCAGATCACCATTGCCAACAAGGTGTTCTCCCCCAGCGTCGAGGACGTGGCGCACGCGCGTCATGTGATTGCTGCGATGGGCGACGGAACCGGCGCGGTGATGATCGACGGCAAGATGGAGGACGATGCCTCCGTCAAGCAGTGCAGGGTCATGGTTGCGCTGGCCGAGGAGCTCGCCGCGATCGACCCAGGGCTGAAGAAGTCCTACGACGCGATCCCGTCGGAGGCCTGAGATGAACGACTTCACCCCTCTGCGCTCTGTCCTCTACATGCCCAGCTCCAACGAGCGGGCCCTGCAGAAGGCGACGACGATCGAGTGCGACGGACTGATCCTCGATCTCGAGGACGCGGTTGCCCCCGATGCCAAGCCCGCCGCCCGTGAGTCGGCTGCGGCTGCGGCCGCCAGCGGCGACTACGGCCGCCGCACCGTCAGCATTCGCGTCAACGGCATCGGCACCGAGTGGCACGACGCAGACATCGAGGCAGCCTCGCAGGCCGGCCCGGCCGCGATCGTGGTGCCCAAGGTCAACTCGGCCGACGAGGTCAAGCAGCTCGTGGCCGCGATGGAGAAGTCCGGTGCACCCGAGCACACCAAGCTGTGGGCGATGGTCGAGACACCGGTCGCAATCCTCGACGCGCTCTCGATCGCACGTGCCTCGGAGCGCCTCGGAGCGTTCGTGCTCGGCACCAACGACCTGGTCAAGGAGCTCTACGCCGAGCACGTCCCCGGCCGACAACCGATCCTGCCCAGCCTGCACACCGCGCTGCTGGCCGGCCGCGCTGCCGGCATCGCGGTGATCGACGGCGTCTACAACAATGTCAAGGACACCGACGGCTTCCTCGCCGAGTGTGAGCAGGGCCGCCAGATGGGCTTCGACGGCAAGACGCTGATCCACCCCGGCCAGGTCGAGGGCGCCAACAAGGCGTTCGCCCCCTCGGAGCAGGCCGTCGAGGACGCCCGCGGGCTGATCGAGGCATGGAACGCAGGCGGCACGGGTGTGGTGACCTACAACGGCAAGATGGTCGAGAACCTGCATGTGGAGTCGGCCCAGCGCACGCTCTCGATCCACGACGCGATCTCCGCGCTCGGCTGATCCACGCTGAATCAACCGAAGGCGGGCTTTTCCTTGGCCAGGAACGCCCGGACGCCTTCCTTGAAGTCGTCGCCGGTGTAGACCTCCCGCAGCAGAGCGTCGTCCCCGGCCGGCGCCTTCTCGAGTACGTCGGCGCGCGCGACCAGCTGCTGCTTGGTCGCGCTGAGGGTGACCCCGGAGGCCCGGTCGAGTCCCTCGAGCAGGGTGGCCAGTTCGACGTCGAGGTCGTCGGTGACGCTCATCAGCGCCCCGACGGCGTACGCCCTGTCCGCGGTGACCAGACGAGAGGCCAGCAGCATCTCGCGGGTGAGCGACTCCCCGAAGACGGATGCGCAGCGATAGACGATCGGCGCTGCGAGGGCGTTGCCGAGGGTGCGCGCGATCGGGTAGCCGAAGCGGGAGCCGGGCGTGGCGATGCGCAGGTCGCAGTGGGTGGCCACGGCCAGGCCGCCCCCGACGCAGACGCCGTCGATGGCGGCCACGGTCACCTGGGGAAGGGCGAAGAGCTTCTGCAGGAGCTCCCGGATCCAGTTCTCATAGGCGACCGCGTCCGCCTCGAGGAAGTCGGAGATCTCGTTGCCGGCAGCGAACGCGCGCCCACCGGCGCCACGCAGGACGACGACCTTGACTGACGCATCTGTCGCGAGCTCGTCACAGAGGTCGCGGATCTGTGCGTACATCGCCTTGGTGAAGGCGTTGTGTCGTTCCGGGCGGTTGAAGACGACCTCGACGACGCCATCGTGGCGCGAGACCTGCAGTTCGGGAGTCACGCCGGAATGCTACGGCCGGTCACCGGACCGACCGGTAGGCACCCTTGTAGAAGAGTAACGGATCGAGCTCCGTGTCGGCGAAGTCCATCTCCTGCACACGCCCGATCACCACGTAGTGATCCCCGGCCTCGTGCACGGCGTGGATGGTGCAGTCGACATGGCCGATGACCCCGTCGAGGAGCGGCGCCCCGGTCTTTGAGGGCGACCAGGCCACGTCGGCGAACTTGTCGATGCCGCGGCCGGCCATCACGTTTGAGATCTCCACCTGGTCCTCGGCCAGGAAGCTGACGCAGAAGTGGCCGGCGCGCTGGATCAGCGGCCATGCCCGCGAGGTCTTCGCCGGGCTGAACATCACCAGGGGCGGGTCGAGGGAGATCGAGGAGAAGGACTGGCAGGTCATCCCGACCGGTTCTCCGTCGGAGATGGAGGCGACCACCGTGACACCACTGCAATAGCGACCGAGCACGTCGCGGAACCGACGGGCTGCTGACTGGGCGGCTTCGGTGTCGGCGATGTCGGTGTCCTCGCCGGGGCGGAGCTCGAAGTTGAAATTCCCCAGGAAGGACTCGATCAGCGTTCGCGGTGGCCAGGATTCGCGCGCGTCGTCGCGCATCCCGGTCGGGATCTCTTGCTCGGCCATGCGCACCATTGTCGCCTCAGCCTCCGCCGCCGAAGTCATGACCCCAGTAGGAGACCGCGGTGGACTCGCGAGCGACCCAGCGGTCACCATCGACCTGGAGGCCCTCGGTGCCGACCTCGACGTCGAATCCTCCGGGCGAACGGACGTAGAAGGAGACCATCTCGTCGTTCATGTGACGGCCCAAGGTCGCAGACAGCGGCGCAGCGTGCTTCTTGACCCGCTCCAGCGCACGGCCGACGTCATCCAGTCTGTCGACCTCCAGCATGATGTGGACACACTTGGCCGGGTTCGGCATCGGCAGGAACGCCAGAGAGTGGTGCCGCGGGTTGACCCCGAGGAACCGCAGCCAGACCTTGGAGCCGGGCTCCTTGCCGACGAACTCGCCGGGCATGCTCATCGAGTCCCGCAGCTGGAAGCCGAGCACCTCGGTGTAGAAGCGCAGTGCCTCCACGTCATCGGTGACGGGCACGACGATGTGGCCCATCCCCTGGTCGCCGGTGACGAACTTCGCCGCGTACGGCGAGACCACCGGCCGCGACTCGTAGGTGATCCCGTGGAACAACTCGAAGACGTTCTCCCAGGGGTCCTCGAAACGGATCAGCTCCTGGACGCGGCGCTCGGCGAGCTCCTCCGGTGTCCCTTCCACGAACTCGACGCCGGCCTGTTGCAGATGCTCGCGCGCTGCCTGGAGCGCCCGGTGGTCGGAGACCTCCCATCCGGTGGCGGACAGACAGTCCACCTCGGATGGGAAGACGACAAGCCGGGCCGACACCTCATCGATGCGGTAGTAGAGGTTGTCCCCGTCCGGGCCACGCCCTGCGGCCAGGCCCAGGACCTTGTCCGCGAACTTGCGCCACGCGTCCAGGTCGGTGGAGGCCACGCGCACGTAGCCCATGGACTTGATGTCGATGCTCATTCGTCCTGCTCCGTTCAATGGTCCCGTCGGTCGCTCGCTCGTCCCTCGCTCGGCTCGCTCCGCTCCGTTCAATGGTCCCGTCGGTCGCTCGCTCGTCCCTCGCTCGGCTCGCTCCG
>JAKDNC010000853.1 GCA_030452025.1 Nocardioides sp.
CGGCGAACAGGTCGGCGCCGGCGGTGGCGACGGCGGCGGGTGCTTCGGTGGGCTGACCCGTGGGCTGGGTGGTCATCGTGCGCCTCCAGAGACGAGGGCGACCGCACGTGCGGTCGCGGATGCGTTGGACAGGTGGACCTCGGCGCCGGCCTCGGCCAGTGCGGCCGCCTGCCGGGAGAGCGCCTGCGGGTCGGACTCGGTCCCGACACAGGCGATCACGATCGGTACGTCGCGCTCCTTGCGAGCCGCAGCGATCGCCGGGGCGAGCCCGCCGGCAGGGTCGGGCTCGGCGCCGTGGCCGAGGACGACGTCCATCAGGATCGCGCCGGTGGTGGGGTCGGCGGCCACCTTCGAGAGGTGCTCCAGACGCAGTGTCGGGTCGATCATCGGATGCGCGCGGCCCTGGGTGAGGGCGTCGTCGCCGAAGTCGATCATCAGGTGGCCGTCCGCGGTCAGCGTGGAGTCGAGCGCGAGCTCGGGGGAGAGCGGGATGTTGCTGCGGATCGGGCCCAGGTCGGCGCCGGCGAGCAGCATCGCCTCGTCACACAGGGTGCCCCCGACGAAGAGCCCACGGAGCAGGCCGCCGCCGTTGCCGGTGGCCGAGCCCCACGAGGGCCACTCGGGTACGTCGGCCCCGACGGCTCCCAGCACGGCTTCCGTGGCGGAGGTCAGCGACGGGGACTCGGGGGAGAGCAGCGCGAAGTGGACCGGCGTGCCGAGCTCGGCGGCGTACTCCCGCAGCGAGGCCGCGACCGACTCGGCCGGCGGCTTGGAGACGAGCACGATGTGTTCGACGGCGGGGTCGGCGTCGAGCCGGGCCAGGGCGGCCCTGGTCGACAGACCGCCGATCTCCTCCTTGAGGTCTCGGCCACCGACACCGAGCGCGGAGGAGACTCCGACCCCGGCGTGGTCGAGGAGGCAGAGCAACTGCTGGCAGCCGGTCCCCGAGGCAGCCACGATCCCGACCGACCCGGGACGGGTGGCGTTGGCGAACCCGAGTCCGAGACCGCCGACCACCGCCGTGCCGCAGTCGGGACCCATCACCAGGAGGCCGCGGTCCGCAGCGGTCCGCTTGAGGACGAGCTCCTGCGCGACCGTGACGTTGTCGCTGAAGATCATCACGTCGGAGCCGGCGTCGAGGGCATCCATCGCCTCGACGAAGGCATGCTGGCCGGGAACCGAGACCAGGGCGAGGCCGGGTCCCGAACGCTTGAGGGCGGAGCGGGTGGTCCGGGGCGCAGCGATCGTCTCGCCGCCGCCGTGGGAGCCCCCGGACGCTGCGGCGAGGGCGGCACTGACCGCGGCCAGTGCCGCGTCCAGGGCCTCCTCCCGTTCGAGGTGGAGGGCGACGACCATGTCGTTGGGGGTGGCATCGGGGACGTCGAATCCCATCGAGGCCAGCACCTCCAGGTTGAGCTCGGTGGCCATCGCGACCTGGGCGGCGCGCACCCCGTCGGTGGTGGCGACATCGCGGCTCACCTGCAGCAGCGTCACCGAGTCGGCATACGCGCCTGGGCGGAGCTCCACGTGCGTGAGGCTGGTGGTCATCAAAGGTTCCCTTCGTTCGCGGGCAAGTCATCTGCGGTTGGGCCATCTGCGGTTGGGCCATCTGGGGTG
>JAKDNC010000003.1 GCA_030452025.1 Nocardioides sp.
GTCGTCGCCGGGGTCCGGGGCGCTCCAGCATGCTTTGTTCGCTGCGATGCGCGCGTCGGACGCGGTGCCGGAGAAGTCGCCCAGGCTGTCGCCGTCGGCGAGGGCCGTGACATCGGCGTTTCCGGCCGCGATCGAGGCGACCTGGGTGCCGTGGCCGTCGTCGTCGCGCGGCGACACCCTGGCCTCGGATCCGAGGCGGTCGGCCCCGAACCCCTTGATGAAGTAGCGCGCGCCGACGACCTTGTCGTTGCAGTCCTGTCCGGACCAGTCCTCGCCCCGGTCGCAGGTGCCGCGGAAGGAGTCGGAGGCGCCGCCGAGTGTGGGGGTGGCTGCAAAGACCGGGTTGTCGGGGTTGATTCCGCTGTCGACGAAACCGATCACCGTGCCGCGACCGCTGCCACCACGGGGAGCGGCGCCGGCACCGCCACGAGGAGCGGCACTGGTGGCGCTTGAACCGGCCAGTTGCAGGGTGCCCTCCGCCTCGACCAGTTCGACGTCGGGCGATGAGGCGACAGTGGCGGCCTGGGTCGAGTCCAGCTCGGCCGCGAAGCCGCTCAGTGCGGAGGTCCAGCGGTAGGTCGGCTCGACGTCTCCGACCCGGGCCAGCGTGTCGGCCTGGTCGCGAAGCAACTTCGTGCGATATTGAGCCTTGGAATCAGGCCCGGCGTAGCCTGCAGTTCCCGGTGTTGACATGGTGACCAGGTAGAGCCGCTCACCGAGCGGGTTGCCGGAGACGTCTCCATCATCTCGGGAGTCGGCTCCCGCGGGGGCTGCCACGGCGACCTGCGTGAGGGCAAGCAGGAGTGCAGCGCCAGCCAGCGCGGATCCGGGCAGCCGTCGTCGCATCATCTTTCCCATGGGTCGCACGAGTCACCAAAGCACAATCGTGGCAGGTGCGGAGTTCGCAATCAATCCCTTGCCGTTGGCTGTGCACAACCCGGTGTTCGTCCCGGTGCTCACGACGCTCTGGCCGCGGTACGTTGCCTCGGTGGACACACCGCCCTGGTCACCACCCCGGGGGGGCCGGGACCCACGTCGTACTCGCCGAACCCACCGCGTTCCCACGTGGCTCGATTCCCACTGGTGCCGAATCCCACTGGCAGAGCGAAACCCGGACGGAATAGGGTGAGCCGCTGCGCGGTTGATGCGCCCGGTGCATTCAGCTCGAACACGGAAGAGGTCTCCAGTGCCCAGTGGCAAGGTGAAGTGGTACGACGCCGACAAGGGGTTCGGGTTCCTGTCCCAGGCGGATGGCCCGGATGTCTATGTGCGCGCCGAGGCACTGCCCGAGGGTGTCACCTCGCTGAAGGCGGGCACCAGGGTCGAGTTCGGCATCGCCCAGGGACGCAAGGGCGACCAGGCGCTGCAGGTGCGGGTCGTCGACTCCCCGACGTCGATCTCGCGCAGCCAGTCCAAGGCTCAGCGCAAGAAGCCCGAGGAGATGGTCTCGATCGTCGAGGACCTGATCCGGCTGCTCGACGGCGTGGGTGAGACCTACCGCCGTGGCCGCCACCCGGAGGCACGCACCGCGGCGCCGACGGCCAAGCTGCTGCGTGCACTGGCCGACGAGCTCGAACTCTGAGCCCGGTGGCTATGCGCTAAGAACCACGCTCAGGTCCCCGGTGGCGGCATCGGACCGGCCGGCATCGGACCGGCGCCCGCGTGAGGGTGCCGGGTCGCGCCCTTGATGACCAAGACGAAGATCGCCCACGCGGCCAGCAGACCGAAGCCAATGCCGAGACCCAGCCGCGGGTTCAGTGGCATCACGATGCCGACGAACCCACCGATCACCCAGGCCAGCTGGAGCAGGGTGTCGGACCGGGCGAAGGCGCTGGTCTGCACCCGCTCGTGGACGTGGGTCTGAATGGTCGAGTCCAGCGAGAGTTTGGCCAGGGATTGCGTCAGCCCTGCGGTCAGGCCAAGAGCAGCCAGCGGGATCAGCCCGTAGAACAGTGCCGCGACCAGCGCCATCGCGGCGTCGGCGAGCAGGGCGAGGACGACCGTGATGGCCGGGTTCACATTCTTCAGCAACGACGCGAGCAGGATGCCGAGCGTGTTGCCGAGCCCGGCGGCGCCGATCACGACGCCGAGGAGGAGCGCCGGTTTGTCCTCCCAGCCCGGGATCGGGTTCTCCCGCAGGAGGAACGCCATGAACATCGTCAGGAAACCCGACATGAAGCGTGGTCCGCAGTTGGCGCGGAGCGCGAACGCGACCTGGGGCGGGATGCGCAGGCTTCGGGTCCGGCGCGGCGCGGTGCTGGCCGAAGGGCCGGGCATCAGCACCAGGCGCTCCTCACCGACCGAGGAGTCGACCTGGCGGGGCAGCAGAACGGCCAGGATCGTGCCGACGATGAAGACGAGGAAGGCGAAACGCAGGGACCACTCGGCGCCGAAGGTGGCGGCCAGCCCGGCGAACGGGGCCGCGACGCCGGCGCCGACCACGCCGGCCAGGCTGATTCGCCCGTTGGCCTTGACCAGGGTGATGCCCTCGGGCTTGAGCCGGGGCGCCGCCGCGGCCTTGGTGATGCCGTAGGCCTTGGAGGAGACCAGGACGCCGAGGGCGCACGGGAACAGCCAAGTGGAATCCGTGGTCACTGCGGTGGCCAGGGCCCAGCAGAGGAACGCACGGATCGCGAAGGTGGATCCGATCGCCCAGCGACGCCCGTGGCTGAACCGGTCCAGGAAGGGGCCGATCAGCGGCGCCACGATTGCGAACGGCAGCATCGTCATGGCGAGGAAGAGCGCAACCTGGCCGCGGGCCTCACCAGTGGGGACCTGGAAGAAGAGAGTGCCAGCCAGCGAGATGGCCACGGCGGCGTCACCGGCGGCGTTGAACGCGTGCAACTCGATCAATCTGGAGAGGCCTGATGCGCCGGCGCCCTCGGCGTGGGAGGCCCGGCGGGCCACCCGCACGGTCGCCTTGCTCGCCCTGGCCGTGCTGCGCGCGACTGCCCGCGCGCCCGTGGCGCTCGCTCTGGCGGCGCGTACGGCGTTCGCGCCTGCGGCCCGCCCACGCTCCGTGGAGTCTCCGCCCGGGCCTTGCGCCGGACCGGGCCGCGGGCCGTCGTGCGGGTCCTCGGGCGGCTGGGTCGTCATGCGCCCATCTTGCCTGTTGTCGCCGACGTCATTCGAGTCGGACACCCCGAGTTCGGACCGCCATCGGCGTGACTCGCCCCACCCGACAAGACAATGCGACGTCCGATGGGACACAATCACGCAGGTGATCGCTTCGACCCGAATCAAGCCGGACGCCGTGCTCGTCGATGCGTCGGAAGTAGCCAGGAACGCTCTCGTCTCCGACGTGGACAAGTCCGACGTCGGGGAACACCTGGGCCACGACGTCGAGGGTGAGCGCGTCGTCAGCCACTACTTCGCCTGCGCCCGCCCCGGCTATCGCGGCTGGCGCTGGTCGGTGACCGTCACCCGGGCCTCGCGCCAGAAGGCGGTGACCGTCGACGAGATCGTGCTGATCCCCGGGGACGGCGCCATCACCGCGCCGGCCTGGGTGCCCTACAAGGAGCGCATCCAGCCCGGTGATCTCTCGCCCGGCGATCTCCTGCCCGTCGAGGACGACGACGCGCGACTGGTTCCGACGTACTCCTTCGGCGACGACCCGTCAGTTGATCCCCTCGGAGATTCCCTCGACGATGAAGGACGGGCCCAGGTCCGGCGCGTCGCAGAGGAGTTGTTCCTCGGCCGGGTGCGCACCCTCTCCCCGGAGGGTCGCGCCCAGGCCGCCCAGCGGTGGTACGACGGTGACGGGGGCCCGGAGACGACTTTGGCCCAGTCCGCGCCGGCGCAATGCTTCAGCTGCGGTTTCCTGCTCCGGTTGACCGGCACCTTCTCCGACACGTTCGGTGTCTGCGCCAACGGCAACGCCAACGACGACGGCCGAGTGGTGACCTTCAACCACGGGTGCGGCGCGCACTCCGAAGCACAGCTGTCCAAGAAGCAGCAGGCCGTGCCGCCGCCGGACCACGTGTTCGACACACTCACACCGGGCGACATCGAGACGTTCTGAGGGCTCTGCCGACCCACCCCGTTCCGGGTGGAGGGGGTCAGGAGCGGCGTTTGCGGCGTCTCCGGCGGCAGTACTCGAGGCCGAACAGGCCGAGACCGAAGCCGGCCATGCAGCACCACAGCCACCAGATGCGACCGGAGTCCTCGAGTCGACCGTAGAACGGGAGCAGGCCAAGGAAGCCGACCAGCCACAGGGCAGTGCCGACCTCGACGGTGCGGACGCCGTCGACGTCGAGCGGATCGACGTCGGCGATGATGTAGGTCCGGTTGCCGATCTCATGCGTCATCGGCTGTTCCTCTGGCTCCACACGACGAATCTAGAGCATCGGGTCGTGTCTCCGTAACCGGGCGACGTTCCGCCCGGAGTCGGACTCTGGGAACATTCGGTCCGTGAACAACAACGCCGCGGCCACCAGGCCGAACGCCATCGACTCGTTCTTCAAGATCTCCGAGCGGGGATCGACCGTGCTGCGTGAGGTCCGTGGTGGGCTCGTCACCTTCCTCACGATGGCCTACATCATCGTGCTGAACCCGATCATTCTCAGCGGTGGGGCGGACAAGACGGGCGAGTATCTCGCCGGCGGTGACTTCGCGATGATCGCGGCCACGACGGCACTGGTCGCCGGCGTCCTGTCCATCGTGATGGGTCTGGTGGCCAACTTCCCGCTGGCGCTGGCTGCCGGACTGGGACTGAACGCGTTCGTCACCTACTCGCTGGCCAGCCAGATGACCTGGGCCGACGCGATGGGTCTGGTCGTGATCGAGGGCCTGGTCATCCTGGTGCTGGTGCTGACCGGATTCCGCGAGGCTGTCTTCCGGGCGGTCCCGCCGCAGCTGAAGATCGCGATATCGGTCGGCATCGGTCTCTTCATCACTTTGATCGGCCTGTGGGACGCGGGTGTGGTGCGCGCCGGTGCCGGCACACCCACACAGCTCGGCATCGACAACACCTTGCAGGGCTGGCCGGTGCTGGTCTTCTGCTTCGGCCTGGTGCTGCTGATCGGGCTGTACGTCGCCAAGGTGCGCGGCGCGATTCTGATCTCGATCGTGGTGACCACCCTGGTTGCGATCGTGGTGGAGAAGGTTGCGAAGGTCGGCCCTACCGTGGGTTCCGACGGCGCGGTGAACCCGAAGGGCTGGAATCTAAACGTCCCGGCCTGGCCGGACCAGATCGTCCAGAAGCCCGACTTCGGATTGCTCGGCGACTTCAGTCTCCTCGGCTCCTGGGACAACGTCGGCGTGGTCAGCGTCTTCCTGCTGGTCTTCACCCTGTTGCTGACCGACTTCTTCGACACCATGGGCACCATGACGGCGGTCGGCGCGGAGGCCGGCCTCCTCGATGAGGAAGGCAACCCGCCCCGGACCAAGCAGATCCTGATCGTCGACTCGATCGCCGCCGCAGCCGGTGGCGCCGCGTCGGTGTCGAGCAACACGTCATACATCGAGTCGACCTCGGGCGTTGCCGACGGCGCCCGCACCGGTCTCGCCTCGGTGGCCACCGGCGTGTTCTTCCTGCTCGCGACGTTCCTGGCGCCGGTCGTGAAGATCATCCCGAACGAGGCAGCGGTGCCGGCTCTGGTCCTCGTCGGCTTCCTGATGATGCAGCAGGTCACCGGGGTGGACTGGGAGGACGTCGAGATCGCGATCCCGGCGTTTCTCACGATCGTGCTGATGCCGTTCACCTACTCGATCTCGGCAGGCATCGGGGCCGGGTTCCTGGCCTACGTCTTCATCAAGCTGATCCGCGGCAAGCTCTCCGAGGTCCACGGCCTGATGTGGGGCATCGCGGTGATGTTCGTGGTCTTCTTCGCGATCCATCCGCTGACCACCTGGCTCACCTGACCCGTGGGTTGGTCTCTGCTCAGCCTTCGCGGACGTCGGTGAGTCGAGAGAAGACGACGAGGTTTCCGGTGTGGTGGCCGATGTCAGGGTCGAAGCTGCTGCACGTGACCAGGCGCAGGGTCGGGGTGCCCAGGTCGCCGCCATAGACCAACTTCGTGGGGAAGCTGTCCTTGTCGAACTCCCGGGTCGCATAGACCGTGAACTCGACGCGTGTCCCGTCCTCGCGTCGGACGTCGATCTTGTCTCCGATCTCGAGTTCCGCGAGGTCGAAGAAGATCGACGGCCCGTTCTCCGCGGTGGACACGTGGCCCTCGATCACCGAGGGGCCCGGCTGTCCCGGTGTCGGGGAGTCCTCGAGCCAAGCCGCCTTGTCCAGGTCGGGGCCGGGCTGCGGGACGGCGAGCGTGCCGTCGTCGGTCGTGCCCAGCTGCAACAGGTCCGAGGCGACCTCGATGGCCGGGACCGAGACCGAGAGCGGTCTGGACGGCCCGAGGGGAGGCGGGTCGTCCGCCTCGGCAGGCGAGTCGTCCGCCTCCGCGGATGGCGCTGGTGCACCCGAGTCCGTCGTGGAAGTCGTCGCCGAGGGGTCGAGACTGCCCTGGTCCGGTCCTGCGGCAGGCGGGTCCGGCCGCTGACTGAGGATGCCCAGGACGATCAGGACCAGGCCGACGGCGGCCGCCAGGGCCAGCACTCCCTGACGGCCGCCGAAGATTCTCATCGCACTCAACTTACGGTTCCGATACTTTCGGACTTCACTCGCCCTGGTCAGCCGCGTGGAGACGACGACGTCCGACCAGAGCGACTCCGGCCACAGCGAGGAGGCCGCCGCCGATGCCGAAGAGGCCGATGTTCTCCATGCCCTCAGTTGAGCCGCTTCCGGTGTCCACGCCGCCGGTGGGGGACGCGGACAGGGCGCCACAGAGCGTGGGGGCCGTGGCGGCGAGCGGCAACTCGGGGACCAGATTGCTCTTCGCGTTCGCAGCCTTGTTGCTCAGCGTCGCCGGATCGAGCCCGTGCACGACGATCACGCCGGTGCCGCTGTTCAGTGCATTGACCGTCGACGGGCTCAGCGTGATCGATCGGCTGTAGTCCACCGAGGATCCGCCGGGCGCGATCTTGATGTTCGTCGCGTCTTCGGGAGCGGTGCCGCCCGTGACGGAGAGCGTGGTGCCGATGTCTCCATAGGCAGGCGTGCCCTCGACGGTGTCGACGATGCCGTCACCGTTCTTGTCCAGGGCTTGCGTGGGGCACTGACCCTTGGCGCCGATGTGGATGTGCTGGACGTGCGGGTAGTCCGCGTCCATGAAGGTCTGGGGCAGGCCGCTCCAACTCAGCTCGACCTGGGCCTGATTGCCCTCCACGGTGATCATCGCCATCCCGGAGCCGCTGGATCCGTTCAGCGGGTCGAGTGTGGTCTGGTAAGTGCTGCTGTCGTCCGCGGACGCCGCGGACGGGGCCATGGTCACGGCGAGCGCTGCAGCCGCGAGGGGCACGAGCATGCGGGTTGGTTTCCTCATTGCTACTCCTTCATCGAGCCCACCCATTTCTGGATCCTGCGGGCAGGCGCTTGTGAAGTGATTCGGACCACATCAGGATCCGGATTGGTTCGATTTCTCGGAGTCGGGGCGGACGCGGATCCACCGGGGCAAATCCGCACGGACGACTGCGACGAATCACTGACGAGCTCCCGGTCCGGGGGTGAGATCATGATGAGGAGTCCGTGATGCGAGGAGCCAGGTTGGTTGTGACCCTGGTCGCCAGCGCGATCGTGCTGGCCGGCTGTGGTCAAGGAGGGGGCGACTCGTCGGCCCCGGAGCCAGGGACCGTGGGTGGCACCCACACCATGCCCGACGGGACGGTCATGTCCGACTCTGAGATGGGTCAGGACCCGTCGTCGTCGGAGGAGGCCTCCGAGCCGTCCCCCGCGGCGCGGATGGTCTGCGCCGGAGACGTGAGCAAGGACGTACGCCGGATCGCCGGCCTCGATCGGAAGCCTGCGGTCACCTCCACCTGGGACGAGCCTCTCTTCACCTGCACCTACACGCTCGAGGACGCGCCTCTGGTGCTCACCGTCCACGATGCGACGGACGAGTCGCGGGGACGTGCGCACTTCGCGGCGTTGCGAAAGCAACTCGGGACGACCACGGACATCAAGGGCGTCTACAGCCTCGGCCTGCCGGCGTACGAGACCGGTGACGGTGTCGCTGCATTCATCAGGGACGGCAAGACACTCGAGGTCGATGCGACGAGGCTGCCCAGGCGCTCGGGGCCAGAAGGGGGCATGAGTCGGGCCGACATGGCCTACGCAGTGGCGACCAGTGTGCTGGCCTGCTGGACCGAGCACACCTGAGCCTCTTGCCCGGGGAATATCTCCGGATCAGAATGTGCTTAGCGGAGGTAATGACCTACGCTAAGCACATGCCGTCCGTCGAGCAGGTCTCCCGCACCAACGCGGGACTGGCCTCGGAGCTCCGTCTGTCGGTGATGCGGTTGCGCCGCAGGCTGGCGACCGAGCGTTCGCCGGACAACGAGCTGAGCATCGCCACGATGGCCGTGCTTGGTTGCCTCAACCGCCACGGTGAGTCGAGCGTCGGCGAGCTCGCCCGCCATGAGCGGGTCCAGCCGCCGTCGATGACGCGAACCGTCAACCACCTCGTCGAGGGCGGCTTCGCCCATCGTCGCCGTCACGAGTCGGATGGCCGCCAGGTGCTCGTCGAGCTCACCGACATGGGGCGCGAGACCTTGCTGGCCGACCGCGCGCGGCGCGATGCCTGGCTGGCCCAGCGACTGACCCACCTGACAGCGCAGGAGCGGGCGGCCCTTCGCGCCGCGGCTCCGATCCTGCAGCGCATCGCCGAGGGGGACTGACCACGAGTTGAGTCCCACCTTCCGCTCCCTGCGCAACCCGAACTACCGCAAGTACGCCGCCGGTAGCCTCGTGTCGAACGTCGGCACCTGGATGCAGCGCATCGCCCAGGACTGGCTGGTCCTGACCCTGACCGGCAGCGGCACCGCGCTCGGCATCACCACCGGGCTCCAGTTCGTGCCGGTCCTCCTGCTCTCGCCCTACGCCGGGGTGATCGCTGACCGGTTCCCCAAGCGTCGGCTGCTCCAGCTCACCCAGGCCGCGATGGGGGTCGCCTCCCTCATCCTCGGGCTGATCGCCGTCCTCGGCGTCGTCGAGGTGTGGCACGTCTACGTCATTGCGCTGGTTTTCGGGGTCGGCGCGGCCTTCGACGCTCCGGCGCGCCAGTCCTTCGTCTCCGAGGTCGTCGACGTCGACGACATCACCAACGCGGTGAGTCTCAACTCGGCCACCTTCAACATGGCTCGGATCCTGGGGCCCGCCCTGGCCGGCCTGATGATCGGAGCGCTCGGCGGGGGAGTGTGGGCCACCGGCTGGGTGATCCTGATCAACGCCGTCTCCTACGGCGCCGTGATCGGACAGTTGCAGCGGATGAACCTCGCACTGCTGCACCCGTCCGAGCCGGCCCGTCGTACGCCGGGAATGCTGCGGGCGGGTGTGCGCTACGTCAGTGGGCAACCTCGGATGGTGATGATCCTCGTCCTGGTGTTCTTCGCCGGCACGTTCGGGATGAACTTCCAGATCACCTCCGCACTCATGGCCACCGAGGTCTACGGCAAGGGCGCTGGAGAGTTCGGCGTGCTCGGCTCGTCGATGGCGATCGGTTCGCTCGCCGGAGCGCTGATGGCCGCGCGTCGTACCCACATCAGGCTGCGCCTGCTGGTGCTTGCCGGCGGTGGCTTCGGAGCCGCCTCCATCGTGGCCGGACTGCTGCCGAGCTATCTCGCATTCGCCGTCTTCAGTCCGACGATCGGGTTTGCGACGATCACCATGCTCAACAGCGCCAACGCCGTCCTCCAGTTGGAGTCCGACCCGGCGCTGCGCGGCCGTGTGATGGCGCTCTACATGACCATCGTGATGGGTGGCACGCCGCTCGGCTCGCCCATCATCGGATGGGTGGGGGAGACCTTCGGGGCGCGTTGGACGCTCATCATCGGCGGCCTGCTCACCATCGCCGGAGTGGCGCTCGCCGTGGTCGTGTACTGGCGGCTGCAGAAGCGGGCGGGAGTCATTTTGACCACCGATCTGCGACGGAGTAATGTAACCGCTCGTGTCTGGGACAACCGGACCGTTGCGCGTGCTCGAAAGTAGCCGTAGGGCGAACTGACAGGACACGCCCGACCGCGGGGGCAGCGCAAGCGCGGTTGCCAGCACCACCCAGACACGAGCTCAGATCAATGAGCAGCATTCATCGTGCCCGGCAGATCGCCGCGTACTGAGAGTAGACAAGAAGGGGAACCGCCAGGTGCCCACCATTCAGCAGTTGGTCCGCAAGGGCCGTCAGGACAAGGCGTCCAAGAACGCGACGCCTGCCCTCAAGGGATCGCCCCAGCGGCGCGGTGTGTGCACCCGCGTCTACACCACCACCCCGAAGAAGCCGAACTCCGCTCTCCGCAAGGTCGCCCGTGTGCGCCTGTCGAGTGGCGTCGAGGTCACGGCCTACATCCCGGGTGTCGGTCACAACCTGCAGGAGCACAGCATCGTGCTCGTCCGCGGCGGTCGTGTGAAGGACCTGCCCGGTGTGCGTTACAAGATCATTCGCGGCTCGCTCGACACTCAGGGTGTCAAGAACCGCAAGCAGGCCCGCAGCCGCTACGGCGCGAAGAAGGAGAAGAGCTAATGCCTCGTAAGGGTCCCGCTCCCAAGCGCCCGATTGACGTCGACCCGGTCTTCGGCTCGCCGCTCGTCTCCCAGCTCGTCAGCAAGGTGCTGGTCGACGGCAAGAAGCAGGTCGCCCAGCGCATCGTCTACGGCGCGCTCGAGGGCTGCCGCGAGAAGACCGGCACCGACCCCGTCGTCACCCTCAAGCGGGCGCTCGACAACGTCAAGCCGGCCCTCGAGGTCAAGTCCCGCCGTGTCGGTGGCGCGACGTACCAGGTCCCGATCGAGGTCAAGGGCACGCGCGGCACCACGCTCGCGCTGCGTTGGCTCGTCGGCTACTCCAAGGACCGTCGCGAGAAGACCATGTCCGAGCGTCTGATGAACGAGATCCTCGATGCCAGCAACGGTCTTGGTGCCGCTGTGAAGAAGCGCGAGGACACTCACAAGATGGCCGAGTCCAACAAGGCCTTCGCCCACTACCGCTGGTGACCCTGGCCCACTGGCCAGTTACCGCGACCGAGACTTTTCGAGGGGACAACACTTAAGTGGCTGTCGACATCACCACCGACCTCAATGTGGTCCGCAACATCGGCATCATGGCTCACATTGACGCCGGCAAGACCACCACCACCGAGCGGATCCTGTACTACACAGGCATCAACTACAAGATCGGCGACACCCACGAGGGGTCGGCGACCATGGACTGGATGGCGCAGGAGCAGGAGCGTGGCATCACGATCACCTCTGCTGCCACCACCTGCTGGTGGAAGGACCACCAGATCAACATCATCGACACCCCGGGACACGTGGACTTCACCGCCGAGGTGGAGCGTTCGCTCCGCGTCCTCGACGGTGCCGTCGCTGTCTTCGACGGTGTTGCCGGTGTCGAGCCGCAGTCGATGACCGTCTGGCGCCAGGCCAACAAGTACGCCGTCCCGCGGATGTGCTTCGTGAACAAGATGGACCGCACCGGTGCGGACTTCTTCAAGTGCGTCGACATGATCGTGGACCGCCTCAACTCGACCCCGCTGGTCCTGCAGCTGCCGATCGGTGCCGAGTCCGACTTCCTCGGGGTCGTCGATCTCGTCCAGATGCGGGCCTTGACCTGGCGTGGCGAGACCTCCATCGGTGAGGACTACGAGGTCGAGGAAATTCCCGCCGAGCTCAAGGCAGAGGCCGACGAGTGGCGCGACAAGTTGCTCGAGACCCTGTCCGAGGTCGACGACGACATCATGGAGAAGTACCTCGAGGGCGAGGACTTCACGGTCGAGGAGCTCGAGACCGCGATTCGTCGCGCCACGCTGGCCGACAAGATCAACCCGGTGCTGCTCGGCACCGCGTTCAAGAACAAGGGCGTCCAGCCCCTGCTCGACGCGGTTCTGAAGTACCTCCCGTCGCCGCTGGACATCGACGGCATCCAGGGCCACTCGGTCAAGGACGAGGACGAGGTCATCGTCCGCAAGCCTTCCGACGACGAGCCCTTCTCCGGTCTCGCCTACAAGATCGCCTCCGACCCGTTCCTGGGCAAGCTGATCTACGTGCGCGTCTACTCCGGCAAGCTCGATGCCGGGGCCAGCGTGATGAACTCCGTCAACGGTCGCAAGGAGCGGATCGGCAAGGTCTACCAGATGCACGCCAACAAGCGTGAGGAGATCGCGTCGGTCGGCGCAGGCCAGATCGTCGCCGTCATGGGCCTCAAGGACACCAAGACCGGGCACACCTTGTGCGACCAGGCCAACCCGGTGGTCCTCGAGTCGATGAGCTTCCCGGCGCCCGTGATCGAGGTGGCCATCGAGCCGAAGACCAAGAGCGACCAGGAGAAGCTGGGCATGGCGATCCAGCGCCTGTCCGACGAGGACCCGACCTTCACGGTCAAGACCGACGAAGAGACCGGCCAGACGATCATCGCCGGCATGGGCGAGCTTCACCTCGACATCCTCGTCGACCGCATGAAGCGCGAGTTCCGCGTCGAGGCGACCGTCGGGAAGCCGCAGGTGGCCTACCGCGAAACCCTTCGCAAGGAGGTCAAGAACCACTCCTACACCCACAAGAAGCAGACCGGTGGGTCCGGACAGTTCGCCAAGGTCGTCATCTCCCTCGGGCCCAACATCGATCCGGAGACCGGTGCCGGTGCTGGCTACGAGTTCAAGAACAACGTGACCGGTGGTCGCGTTCCGAAGGAGTACATCCCCTCGGTGGATCAGGGCGGCCAGGACGGCATGGAGTTCGGCGTCCTCGCTGGTTACCCGATGGTCGACGTGAAGTTCAGCCTCGAGGACGGCGCCTACCACGACGTCGACTCGTCCGAGCTCGCGTTCAAGATTGCCGGAAACCAGGCCTTCAAGGAGGCCGCCCGCATGGCCAAGCCGGTTCTGCTCGAGCCGATGTTCGCAGTTGAGGTGATCACCCCCGAGGGCTTCCTCGGTGACGTCATCGGCGACATCAACTCGCGACGTGGCCAGGTGCAGAAGATGGAGGAGCGTCACGGTGATCAGGTGGTCAACGCCGTCGTGCCGCTCTCTGAGATGTTCGGGTACGTTGGCGACCTGAGGTCCAAGACCTCGGGGCAGGCGTCGTACTCGATGGAGTTCGACTCGTACGCCGAGGTTCCCCAGAACGTCGCCGACGAGATCATCAAGAAGGTTCGCGGCGAGTAGTCTTCACCGACTGATCGGCCGGACCCTCGGCAGCAACACCCACACCACGAGTCAAGAAACACACAACCCAGGAGGGCCCACAGTGGCTAAGGCGAAGTTCGAGCGGACCAAGCCGCACGTCAACATCGGCACCATCGGTCACGTTGACCACGGTAAGACGACGTTGACCGCTGCCATCACCAAGGTGATGCACGACAAGTTCCCGAATCTCAACGATGCTTCGGCCTTCGACATGATCGACAAGGCCCCCGAAGAGCGTCAGCGCGGCATCACGATCTCGATCGCTCACGTCGAGTACCAGACCGAGAACCGCCACTACGCGCACGTCGACTGCCCCGGTCACGCGGACTACATCAAGAACATGATCACCGGTGCCGCACAGATGGACGGTGCCATCCTGGTGGTTGCCGCCACTGACGGTCCGATGCCGCAGACCCGCGAGCACGTCCTGCTCGCTCGCCAGGTTGGCGTGCCCGCCCTGGTCGTCGCCCTGAACAAGTGCGACATGGTCGAGGATGAGGAGCTCATCGAGCTCGTCGAGATGGAGGTGCGCGAGCTCCTCTCGGAGTACGAGTTCCCCGGGGACGACACTCCTGTCATCCGCGTTGCCGCCTTCCCCGCCCTTGAGGGCGACCAGAAGTGGGGCGACTCGATCGGTGAGCTCATGCAGGCCGTGGATGACTTCATCCCCACGCCCGAGCGTGACACCGAGAAGCCGTTCCTCATGCCCGTCGAGGACGTCTTCACGATCACCGGTCGCGGCACCGTGATCACCGGTCGTATCGAGCGCGGCATCGTCAAGGTCAACGAAGAGGTCGAGATCGTGGGCATCCGCCCCGGCTCGATGAAGTCGACCGTCACCGGTGTCGAGATGTTCCGCAAGCTCCTCGACGAGGGCCAGGCTGGTGAGAACGTCGGTCTGCTGCTTCGTGGTACCAAGCGCGAGGACGTGGAGCGCGGCATGGTTGTCATCAAGCCGGGCACCACCACCCCGCACACCAACTTCGAGGCCTCGGTCTACATCCTCGCGAAGGATGAGGGCGGCCGTCACACGCCGTTCTTCGACAACTACCGTCCGCAGTTCTACTTCCGCACCACGGACGTGACGGGCGTTGTGACCCTTCCGGAGGGCACCGAGATGGTCATGCCCGGTGACAACACCGAGATGTCCGTCGAGCTGATCCAGCCCATCGCCATGGACGAGGGTCTGCGGTTCGCCATCCGCGAAGGTGGCCGCACCGTGGGTGCCGGCCGCGTCACCAAGATCACCAAGTGATCTAGCTTCATCTCACGCAAGGACCTCCGGCGGCCGCCTGGCCGCCGGAGGTCCTTTGCATTTTCCCACCGGGTCAGTCGCAAGAGCCCGGGTCAGCGAGCCCGGGGCGCACGTCAGTGCCCGGGCAGCGGGTTCTAGGGTGGCTGGGTGGACCCTCAACTTAATGCGGCCGGAGTCGATGCGGCCGCCGTGTTGCTCGCACCGGTCGTCGTACGCACCCCGCTCGAGCACAGCCCGAGACTCAGCGAGGCGGTGGGTGCGCGTGTGCTGCTCAAGCGGGAGAACAGGCAGATCACCAGGTCCTACAAGGCACGCGGTGCCTATCACCTGATCAGTGGGCTCGACGCCGGTGAACGCGAGCGCGGCGTGGTGTGTGCCAGCGCCGGCAACCACGGCCAGGGGCTTGCTTGGAGCTGCGCCCGACTGGGCATCGAAGGGCGCGTCTACGTCCCGGGCAACACCCCCCGGCAGAAGCGCCAACGGATTCAGACGCTGGGGGAGGGGCACGTCGAGCTCGTGGTCGTCGGCAGCACGTACGACGAGGCAAACGGTGCCGCCCACGCGGACGCTGACCGGAGTGGGGCCGTGTTCGTCCACCCCTTCGATGATGTGCGCACCATCCTGGGCCAGGGGACGGTCGGGCGGGAGCTGAGCGAGCAGGCCGACGCGTCGCTGCACACGGTCGTCGTCCCCGTCGGTGGCGGTGGCCTCGTGTCCGGGGTGGCCCTCTGGCTCAAGGAGAACCGGCCTGGCGTCCGGGTCATCGGGGTGGAGCCGGCCGGTGCGGCCAGCATGACGATGGCCCTGCGTGACGGACACCCGGTCGCGCTCCCCGGCGTGGACACCTTCGTCGACGGTGCGGCCGTCGGGCGAGTGGGGGAGTTGACCTTCCCGGTGGTTCGGGACCTGGTCGACGACGTCGTCACCGTCACCGAAGGGGCGGTCTGCTCGGAGATGCTCAACCTTTACCAGGTCGAGGGCATCATCGCCGAGCCCGCCGGGGCCCTGGCCAGCACGGCGGTGCACCGTCTGGCCGGGCAGATCCCGGAAGGCGGATCGGTGGCCTGCATCGTCTCGGGCGGCAACAACGACGTGAGCAGGTACGCCGAGATCGTCGAGAGGTCCCTGATCCATGAGGGCCTGCGCCACTACTTCCTGGTCAGCTTCCCGCAGGAGCCGGGCGCGTTGCGGCACTTCCTCGATGACGTGCTCAGCGCGACCGAGGACATCGTGGTCTTCGACTACATCAAGAAGAACAACCGAGAGACGGGGCCGGCGATGGTGGGCATCGAGCTCGAGTCGCCCAGTGACCTGGCGGCGCTCTTGGTTCGGATGGAGAAGAGTCCCCTCGAGATCGAGCGGGTGCCGCCCGGATCGCCCCTCTTCAGCTTCCTGACCTGAGCCATCGCCGCGTACGCTTGCCGATCGTGTCTGAACAGTCGCCTCCTGCTCGTCCCCACAAGCGCTTCACCGACGACGGACGTCGGATGCGTGAAGTGCTCAGCTACTCGCGTCGGGGGAGCCGTTTCACCCCGAAGCAGCAGCGGGCCTGGGACACCTACGCGAACCAGTACGTCATCCCCGACGAGGCCGTCGACCGGCCGGGGTTCTCCCTGCGGGATGTGTTCGACCTCGAGGCGCCGTTGATCATCGAGATCGGCTGTGGTGTGGGCGAGGCCACGGCAGTGCTGGCGGCCCAGCGGCCATCGTGCAACATCCTCGGCCTCGAGGTCTGGCGCCCGGGGTTGGCCGACTGTGTCGGTCGGGTGGGAGAGCTCGGACTCGAGAACGTCAAACTGTGCGGCATCGACGCTGTATGGCTCGTCGAGCATCTCGTCGAGCCGGGCCAGTTGGAGGAGTTGTGGACGTTCTTCCCCGACCCGTGGCGCAAGTTGCGCCACCACAAGCGGCGACTGGTCAATTCCGAATTCGTCTCGACGGCGGCGGCGAGGCTTCGTGCCGGCGGAGCGTGGCGCCTGGCCACCGACTGGGCCGACTATGCTGAGCAGATGGTCCAGGTCCTCGATGCTGAACCGATGCTCGAGGGTGGGGTCGTGCCGCGGTGGTCGGACCGGCCGATCACCCGGTTCGAGCGGCGTGGTCTGGCCGAGGACCGCGAGCCGACGGACCTGCGCTACCTCCGGATCTGAGTTTCGCGACCGGCAGGAGCAGGGCGTCGACGCGGATCCGACCCAGTCTCTGCCGTGCCGCAGAGGTGGGATCCAAACCGATTTGGTATGTGGACGTCCTCTCTGCCAAGATAGTCAGGTTGCTCCGGCGGGTTTGTCGGGGTGCGACCAAACTTGACTACTGAATCGCGTTTCCTGTTCGTGAATCGGTGGTTGGCGTGCGGCCACACCCACGAGGAAACCCGATCCAGCTCGACGAACCCGTCGGGCGTCACCAACAAGTACTGCAACATCCCGGTCAGAATCGTGTCAGCCTGAACGACACGCCCGACCGCGGGGGTCGACAGAAACGGGTGGCGGAGAACGGGCGGCAGGGCTTCACCCGGAGCTCGTCGTGAAAAGGACTGCACGCGGTACCCATACCGGTACTAGAGACAAGGACGAGAGAGACCTATGGCGGGACAGAAGATCCGCATCAGGCTCAAGGCCTATGACCACGAGGTGATCGACACCTCGGCGCGGAAGATCGTGGACACCGTGACCCGTACGGGCGCGAAGGTTGCTGGCCCTGTGCCGTTGCCGACGGAGAAGAACGTCTACTGCGTTATTCGCTCGCCGCACAAGTACAAGGACTCCCGCGAGCACTTTGAGATGCGCACTCACAAGCGCCTCATCGACATCATTGACCCCACGCCCAAGACGGTCGACTCGCTCATGCGCCTCGACCTTCCTGCCGGCGTCGACATCGAGATCAAGCTCTAGGTCGACGAGGGAGACGCGAGACCCATGATCAAGGAACACAACATCAAGGGACTGCTGGGCACCAAGCTCGGCATGACCCAGACATGGGACGAGAACAACCGCATCGTCCCCGTGACTGTCATTGCCGCAGGCACCAACGTGATCACCCAGGTTCGCCAGCCCGAGTCTGATGGCTACAGCGCCATCCAGATCGGCTTCGGCGAGATCGAGGGCCGCAAGGTCACCAAGCCACAGGCCGGTCACTTCTCGAAGGCCGGCGTCACGCCGCGCCGCCACGTGGTGGAGATCCGCACGGCGGACGCCGCGGACTACTCCGTGGGTCAGGAGCTGGACACCGACACCTTCGTGGCTGGCGACGAGATTGACGTGACGGGCACCAGCAAGGGCAAGGGTTTCGCCGGAACCATGAAGCGTCACGGCTTCCACGGCGTCGGCGCTTCGCACGGTGCCCACAAGAACCACCGCAAGCCCGGAGCGATCGGCGCCTGCGCGACCCCGGGTCGTGTCTTCAAGGGCACGCGCATGTCCGGCCGCATGGGTGGCGACACGATCACCACCCAGAACGTCACCGTCCACGCCGTTGACGTCGAGAAGGGCCTCCTCCTGCTCAAGGGTGCCGTTCCCGGCCCCAAGGGTGGACTTGTGGTCCTCCGCACGGCAGTGAAGAAGGAGGAGGTCGTCAAGTGAACGCCCCCGTCAAGGTTGATCTCCCCGCCGAGATCTTCGACGTCGACGTCAGCGTCGCCGTGATTCACCAGGTCGTCGTCGGTCAGCAGGCCGCCGCACGCCAGGGCACGCACGCCACCAAGACCCGCGGCAACGTCCGCGGTGGTGGGCGCAAGCCCTACAAGCAGAAGGGCACCGGCCGCGCCCGCCAGGGCTCGACCCGCGCACCGCAGTTCGTCGGCGGTGGCACTGTCCACGGTCCGCAGCCGCGTGAGTACGACCAGCGCACCCCGAAGAAGATGAAGGCCGCGGCCCTCAAGGGCGCGCTGTCCGACCGGGCACGCAACGGGCGTGTCCACGTGGTCGAGTCCCTGGTCGCCAGCGACAAGCCGTCGACCAAGGCCGCCCTCGCGTCGCTCTCCGGACTCACTGAGGGGCGGGGAGAGCGGACGCGTCACCTCGTCGTGCTCGAGCGCAGCGACAGCCTGACCTGGCTCTCGCTTCGTAACGCGCCTCAGGTGCACATCATCGCCGTGGACCAGCTCAACACCTACGACGTCCTGCTCTCCGACGATGTGGTCTTCACCAAGGCTGCCTACGAGACGTTCATCGCCGGTGCGCCCAAGGGCAAGTCGGTCAAGGCCGTTGCCACCAGCGAGGAGGCTGCCAAGTGAGCACGCTGCACAAGGACCACCGCGACGTCCTGCTCGCGCCGGTCGTGTCGGAGAAGAGCTATGGCCTTCTCGACGCCAACAAGTACACGTTCATCGTGCGTCCCGACGCCAACAAGACCGAGATCAAGATCGCGGTCGAGAAGATCTTCGAAGTGAAGGTCACGTCGGTGAACACGATCAACCGCCAGGGCAAGACGCGTCGTACGCGCAACGGCCTGGGCAAGCGCGTCGACACCAAGCGCGCCATTGTCAGCCTCGCTGAGGGCCATCGCATCGACATCTTCGGGGGTCCGGTCTCCTGACCGGGTCACGAAGAGCTGAGTTGAGGATCAAGTAATGGCTATCCGCAAGTACAAGCCGACCACGCCGGGCCGTCGTGGCTCGTCGGTCGCCGACTTCGTCGAGGTCACCCGCACCACGCCGGAGAAGTCCCTGACGCGTCCGCTGCCCAAGAAGGGCGGTCGCAACAACCAGGGTCGGATCACCACTCGACACCAGGGTGGCGGCCACAAGCGCTCCTACCGCGTCATCGACTTCCGTCGCTATGACAAGGACGGCGTGCCGGCCAAGGTCGCTCACATCGAGTACGACCCCAACCGCACCGCGCGCATCGCGCTGCTGCACTACGCCGACGGTGAGAAGCGCTACATCATCGCGCCGCGCGGCCTGGAGCAGGGCACCGCGCTGGAGTCGGGTGTCGGCGCCGACATCAAGACCGGCAACAACCTGCCGCTGCGTCACATGCCCGTCGGTACGACGATCCACTGTGTGGAGCTTCGTCCCGGTGGTGGCGCCAAGATCGCCCGCTCGGCCGGCATCTCGGCCCAGCTGGTCGCCAAGGAAGGATCCCGCGCCACGCTGCGCCTGCCCTCCGGCGAGATGCGCTTCGTCGACGTGCGCTGCCGCGCCACCATCGGCGAGGTCGGCAACGCCGAGCAGTCGAACATCAGCTGGGGCAAGGCCGGCCGCATGCGCTGGAAGGGCAAGCGCCCGACCGTCCGTGGTGTTGTCATGAACCCCGTCGACCACCCGCATGGTGGTGGTGAGGGCAAGACCTCCGGTGGTCGCCACCCGGTCTCGCCCTGGGGCCAGCCCGAGGGCCGCACGCGCAAGCGCAAGCCTTCCGACTCCCAGATCATCCGCCGCCGCAAGTCCGGCAAGAAGCGCTAATCGGTAGCGGGAAGGTAAAGGACGCAAAGAATGCCTCGCAGCCTCAAGAAGGGCCCCTTCGTCGACGACCACCTCATGAAGAAGGTGGACGTCGAGAACGACAAGGGATCCCACAACGTCATCAAGACCTGGTCACGTCGTTCGATGATTGTGCCGGCCATGATTGGCCACACGATCGGCGTGCACGACGGTCGTAAGCATGTTCCCGTGTTCATCACCGACTCGATGGTCGGTCACAAGCTCGGCGAATTTGCCCCCACCCGCACCTACCGCGGGCACGTGAAGGAAGACCGAAAGGGTCGCCGCCGCTGACGCGGCAGGCTTCCACGTGACCAGCAGAGTAACTGGAGACCAGAATTATGAGCGTTACAGAGCGTAGGCGCACGAGCGCCCGTCGCGAATCGCTGCTCGGCGACCAGCCGGGCGCTTTCGCGAGCGCGCGTTTCGTGCGGATCACCTCGATGAAGGCCCGCCGCGTCGTCGACATGATCCGCGGGCTTCCCGTCGAGGACGCACTCGCACTGTTGCAGTTCGCGCCCCAGGCCGCTTCGGAGACCGTCTACAAGGTCCTCGAGAGCGCCGTCGCGAACGCGGAGACCACTGAGGGCCTCGACACCAGTGCGTTGGTCGTCTCGGCCGCCCGTGTCGACGAAGGTCCGACGATGAAGCGGTGGCGTCCACGTGCGCAGGGTCGAGCGACCCGAATCAACAAGCGCACCAGCCACATCACCCTCGTCGTTCAGCCGGCCGAGGTCGTAGAGAAGAAGGGACGGACTGCCTGATGGGGCAGAAAATCAACCCGAACGGCTTCCGCCTCGGTATTTCCACGGACCACAAGAGCCGCTGGTACGCCGACAAGCTGTACAAGGCCTACGTCGGTGAAGACGTCGCGATCCGCAAGCTGCTGTCCAAGGGCATGGAGCGGGCCGGGATCTCCAAGGTGGAGATCGAGCGCACCCGTGACCGCGTCCGTGTGGACATTCACACCGCGCGTCCGGGCATCGTGATCGGTCGCCGTGGCGCGGAAGCGGACCGCATCCGTGGCGAGCTGGAGAAGCTCACCGGCAAGCAGGTCCAGTTGAACATCCTCGAGGTGAAGCAGCCCGAGATCGACGCTCAGCTGGTCGCCCAGGGCGTGGCCGAGCAGCTCGCCGGGCGCGTGCAGTTCCGTCGTGCCATGCGCAAGGCGATGCAGACCTCGATGCGCTCCGGCGCCAAGGGCATCCGGATCCAGTGCTCGGGTCGGCTCAACGGTGCCGAGATGTCGCGCACCGAGTTCTACCGTGAGGGCCGGGTGCCGCTGCACACGCTGCGCGCCGACATCGACTACGGCTTCTACGAGGCCAAGACGACCTTCGGCCGTATCGGTGTGAAGGTCTGGATCTACAAGGGCGACGTCGTCGGCACCCGTGCCGAGCGAGAGGCACAGGCAGCTGCCCGCGCCGGTGCGCCGAGCCGTGGCGGAGCCCGTGGCGGTCCCCGTGGTGGAGAGCGTCCGGGCCGTGGCTCGCGCGGCGACCGCCCGAACCGCTCGGCCCGCAAGTCCGACGCCCCTGCAGCCCCGGCCACCGAGTCCGCCGCTCCGGCAGCGGAGGCTCCGGCCGAGGCCGCTTCCGCTCCTACGACCAATGGGGAGGCCTGAGCCTCATGTTGATGCCCCGTCGTGTCAAGCACCGCAAGCAGCATCACCCGAAGCGCACGGGTGCCGCCAAGGGTGGCACCAGGATCTCTTTCGGTGACTACGGCCTGCAGGCGACCGAGGGTCACTACGTCACGAACCGGCAGATCGAGTCGGCTCGTATCGCGATGACCCGTCACATGAAGCGTGGTGGAAAGGTGTGGATCAACATCTACCCCGACCGCCCGCTGACCAAGAAGCCTGCCGAGACCCGCATGGGTTCCGGTAAGGGTTCGCCCGAATGGTGGATCGCAAACGTGAAGCCGGGCCGCGTCATGTTCGAGATCTCGGGCGTGGACGAGACCACCGCTCGCGAGGCCATGCGCCTGGCGATGCACAAGCTGCCGATGAAGTGCCGCTTCATCTCGCGTGAGGCTGGTGAATTCTGATGAGCACCGTGAACACTGCTTTCGAGCTCGACGAGCTGTCGGCGCAGGACATCGAGGTCAAGCTGCGCGAGGCCAAGGAGGAGCTGTTCAACCTCCGGTTCCAGGCGGCCACCGGCCAGCTGGACAGTCACGGCCGGCTGCGCCTGGTCAAGAAGGACATCGCCCGGATCTACACCGTGGTGCGTGAGCGCGAGCTCGGCATCCGGACCGCCCCGGGCTCTAGCAATGAGGCCGAGAAGGATGGTGGCTCCGAATGAGCGAGCAGACCGCAACTGAGAACGAGCGCTCCAGCCGCAAGCTCCGCGAGGGTCTGGTCGTCAGCGACAAGATGGACAAGACCATCGTCGTGTCGGTCGAGGACCGCGTCAAGCACGCGCTGTACGGCAAGGTGCTGCGCAAGAGCAGCAAGCTCAAGGCTCACGACGAGCAGAACGAGTGTGGCACTGGCGACCGGGTCCTGATCATGGAGACCCGTCCGCTGTCGGCCACCAAGCGCTGGCGCGTCGTGCAGGTCCTTGAGAAGGCCAAGTGATCGCTCGACCGCGCGCGCAAGCGAGCCTGGTCGAACGGAACAGACAAGACAGCCCGGCGCAGCCGGACGGACAAGTAGTCCCCGACAGGGACGGACGAGTTCCCACAGGCTCGGGCGGAACCCGAGAACCGTGGTGACAAGGAGAGAACAGTGATCCAGCAGGAGTCGCGACTCAAGGTCGCCGACAACACCGGTGCGAAGGAAATTCTTTGCATCCGTGTTCTCGGTGGCTCGGGTCGGCGCTACGCCGGTATCGGCGACGTCATCGTCGCCACCGTCAAGGACGCGATCCCCGGTGGCAACGTGAAGAAGGGTGACGTGATCAAGGCCGTTGTCGTGCGCACGGTGAAGGAGCGTCGTCGTCAGGACGGCTCCTACATCCGTTTCGACGAGAACGCTGCCGTCATCCTCAAGACCGACGGTGAGCCGCGCGGTACGCGCATCTTCGGCCCCGTGGGTCGCGAGCTGCGCGAGAAGAAGTTCATGAAGATCATCTCGCTGGCACCGGAGGTGCTCTGACATGGCCGAGCGTAAGAAGAGTGGCGCTTTGAACATCAAGAAGGGCGACACCGTCAAGGTGATCGCAGGCAAGGACAAGGGCGCCGAGGGCAAGGTCATCACGGTCCTCCGTGACGAGGACCGGGTCATCGTCGAGGGTGTCAACCGCGTGAAGAAGCACGAGAAGGTTGTCAACCAGGGCGGCGGCAACACCGGTGGCATCATCACCACCGAGGCCCCCATCCATGTGTCCAACGTGATGCTGGTCGAGGGTGAGGGAGTCACCCGGATCGGCTTCCGTCGCGAGGAGGCGACGCGTCGTCGTCCCGATGGTTCGACCTACACCGCCCAGCGCAGCGTTCGCGTTTCGCGCAAGTCGGGCAAGGAGATCTGAGATGTCGGAGACCACTACCGAGACCTACGCCGGTCCGCGCCTGCGGGCCCGGTACCGCGAGGAGATCCTTCCCTCGCTCAAGAGCGAGTTCGAGCTCGCCAATGTCATGCAGGTGCCCGGCCTGACCAAGATCGTGGTCAACATGGGTGTCGGCGAGGCGGCGCGTGACTCGAAGCTGATCGACGGCGCTGTCCGTGACCTCACCGCGATCACCGGTCAGAAGCCGCAGGTCACCAAGGCCCGCAAGTCGATCGCACAGTTCAAGCTGCGCGAGGGCATGCCGATCGGCGCCCACGTCACGCTGAGTGGAGACCGCATGTGGGAGTTCCTCGACCGCCTGCTGTCCTTGGCGCTGCCGCGCATCCGCGACTTCCGCGGACTCAACGGCATGCAGTTCGACGGCCGTGGCAACTACACCTTCGGTCTCACCGAGCAGGTCATGTTCCACGAGATCAACCAGGACAAGATCGACCGTTCGCGAGGCATGGACATCACCGTGGTGACCACTGCCACCACCGATGACCAGGGCCGGGCACTGCTCAAGCAACTCGGCTTCCCCTTCAAGGAGGGCAACTGACATGGCGAAGACCGCACTGAAGGTCAAGGCTGCACGCAAGCCGAAGTTCGCGGTGCGCGGCTACACCCGCTGCCAGCGCTGCGGCCGTCCCAAGGCCGTCTACCGCAAGTTCGGCCTGTGCCGCATCTGCCTGCGGGAGATGGCACACCGGGGCGAGCTTCCGGGCGTGACCAAGTCCTCTTGGTGACAGATTCCGAGATGGCTGCTTCGCTGCCTGATCCATCACCGACAACACAACGATCGCTGAAGGTCGCTCCCGAGATGCGGGAACGAAACCACGGTGGAGAAAGGGCCATTCGGCCATGACGATGACTGACCCGATCGCAGACATGTTGACCCGTCTGCGCAACGCCAACACGGCGTTTCACGACTCGGTGGCGATGCCGTACAGCAAGTTGAAGGCTGGCGTCGCCGAGATCCTCCAGCAGGAGGGCTACATCACGTCCTACGACGTGAAGGACAATGCGAACGACGAGGGCGAGGCGATCGTCGGCAAGACGCTGACCGTCACCCTCAAGTTCGGACGCAACCGTGAGCGCTCCATCGCAGGGATTCGCCGCATCAGCAAGCCCGGTCTCCGGGTCTACGCCAAGCACACGGGTCTCCCGAAGGTGCTCGGCGGCCTGGGTGTCGCGATCATCTCGACCAGCCAGGGCCTGCTCACGGACCGCCAGGCAAACCAGAAGGGTGTAGGTGGGGAAGTCCTCGCCTACGTCTGGTAACGACGAGACTGAGAGGAGAGAAAACATGTCGCGCATTGGCAAGCTCCCCATCACGGTCCCGTCGGGTGTCGACGTCAAGATCGAGGAGAGCCTCGTGACGGTCAAGGGCCCCAAGGGCACCTTGTCCCACAACGTTGCTGCCCCGATCATCGTCGATCGTGGCGAGGACGGCGTGCTCGAGGTCAAGCGTCCCGACGACGAGCGGGAGTCCCGCTCGCTCCACGGCCTGACCCGGACCCTGATCAACAACATGGTGGTCGGCGTGACCGACGGTTTCGAGAAGAAGCTCGAGATCGTGGGCGTCGGCTACCGCGTGCTCTCGAAGGGCCCGACCCAGCTGGAGTTCCAGCTCGGTTACTCCCACCCGATCACGTTCAATGCCCCCGAAGGAATCACCTTCACCGTGGAGGGCCCCACCAAGCTCGGCGTCGCCGGCATCGACAAGCAGGTCGTCGGTGAGGTTGCGGCGAACATTCGCAAGCTCCGGAAGCCGGAGCCCTACAAGGGCAAGGGCGTCCGTTACGCCGGCGAACACATCCGCCGCAAGGTCGGAAAGGCTGGTAAGTGATCATGGCGATCTCGCTCAAGCACAATCGGCATACTGCCGCCCGCACCGCGTCGCGCCTGCGTCGCCAGGTCCGTGGCCGCAAGAAGCTCAGTGGTACGGCGGAGCGTCCGCGTCTCGTCGTGACGCGCTCCACCAAGCACATCAGCGTTCAGGTCGTCGACGACCTGGTCGGCAAGACCCTCGTGTCTGCGTCGACCATGGAGAGCGACCTGCGTGGAATCGATGGCGACAAGACTGCCAAGGCGAAGAAGGTCGGCGAGCTCGTCGCCGAGCGCGCCAAGGCAGCTGGCGTCCAGGGCGTGGTCTTTGACCGAGCCGGCAACAAGTACCACGGCCGCGTCGCGGCCCTTGCAGATGGCGCCCGTGAGGGCGGCCTGACGCTCTGATCGCACTGACAAGCAAGAAAGAGAAGAGGTAGTTCTCATGAGCGGACCCCAGCGCGGCCAGCGCGCCGGTGGTGAGCGCCAGGGCGGTGACCGTCGTAACAACCGCGACGGACGCGGCCAGCAGGCCGACAAGACCGCCTACATTGAGCGCGTCGTTGCGATCAACCGAGTCGCCAAGGTGGTCAAGGGTGGTCGTCGCTTCAGCTTCACTGCCCTCGTGATCGTCGGGGACGGCGAAGGCATGGTCGGCGTCGGCTACGGCAAGGCCAAGGAAGTTCCCGCCGCCATCGCCAAGGGTGTCGAGGAAGCGAAGAAGAACTTCTTCCGCGTTCCCCGTGTCCAGGGCACCATTCCGCACCCCGTCCAGGGTGAGAAGGCGGCCGGCGTGGTCATGCTGCGCCCCGCCGCGCCCGGTACCGGTGTCATTGCCGGTGGACCGGTGCGCGCGGTGCTCGAAGCAGCAGGCATCCACGACATCCTCAGCAAGTCGCTCGGTTCCTCGAACCAGATCAACATCGTCCACGCGACGGTGACGGCCCTGAAGTTGCTCGAAGAGCCCGAGAGCGTTGCTGCCCGTCGTGGGCTCACCGTTGAGCAGGTGGCCCCGGCCGCGCTGCTCAAGGCGCGCGCGGAGGTGGCGAACTGATGCGCCTCAAGGTCGAGCAGAACAAGTCCACGATCGGCTGCAGGGTCAACCACCGCGAGACCCTGCGCACGCTCGGTCTCAAGCGGATCGGCGACGTGGTCGTCAAGGAGGACCGCCCGGAGATCCGGGGCATGGTCCACGCCGTCCGTCACATGGTGACGGTTGAGGAGGTCGACTGACATGACTCTCAAGTTGCACCATCTGCGTCCGGCCCCCGGCTCGAAGACCGCCAAGACCCGTGTGGGTCGTGGTGAGGCTTCGAAGGGTAAGACCGCCGGTCGCGGCACCAAGGGAACCAAGGCTCGGTACCAGGTTCCGGCCGCCTTCGAAGGCGGCCAGATGCCGCTGCACATGCGGCTCCCGAAGCTCAAGGGTTTCAGGAATCCCTTCAAGGTGGAGTTCCAGGTCGTCAACCTCGACCGCTTGGACGCGCTCTTCCCCGAGGGTGGCACCGTCTCCGTCGAGGACCTGGTCGCCAACGGAGCCGTCCGTGACGGCAACCAGGTGAAGGTGCTCGGCCAGGGCGAGATCTCGGTCGCCGTGCAGGTGAGCGCTCACGCGTTCTCCGCTTCGGCCAAGGAGAAGATCGAAGCCGCCGGCGGCTCGGTCACTGTGCTCTGAGGCACCGCCATTGCAGACCATGCGAGGGGCCCGGATTCGTCCGGTGCCCCTCGCTGTGTCTCGCCTGATCGATTGATGGATCGCCCTGTTAGGCTTCCCGGGTTCGCCTTGGGTCCGTTGACCTGTCGGGTGCCCCCAGTTTGAGAAAGAGGATCACGTGCTAGGCGCGTTCGCCAACGCTTTCCGGACACCGGACCTGCGACGCAAGTTGCTGTTCGTCCTGGGGATCATCGTGATCTTCCGGTTCGGATCCCAGTTCCCGGCCCCCGGTGTCAACACTGCCAACGTGCAGTCGTGTATCGCCAAAGTCGAAAACGACTCGGTCTACAGCCTGATCAACCTGTTCTCGGGTGGCGCGCTGTTGCAACTGTCCGTCTTCGCGCTCGGGATCATGCCCTACATCACGGCCTCCATCATCCTTCAGCTGCTCGTCGTGGTCATCCCACGGCTCGAAGCGCTGAAGAAGGAGGGCCAGTCCGGGCAGACCAAGATCACCCAGTACACCCGCTACCTCACTCTTGGCCTGGCGGTCCTCCAGGCCACGGGCATCGTCGCGCTTGCGCGCTCCGGCCAGCTCCTCCAGTGCGAGCTCCCGCTGCTGCACGGCAACGGAGTCGACACCTTCCTGATCGTCGTGCTGACGATGACGGCCGGCACCGCGGTCATCATGTGGCTCGGCGAGCTCATCACCGAGCGCGGCATCGGCAATGGAATGTCGATCCTGATCTTCACCCAGGTCGTCGCGACCTTCCCGGGCTCACTGTGGCAGGTCCAGCGCTCGCAGGGGTGGTTCACCTTCATCGTCGTGATGATCATCGGTCTGGCCCTCGTGGCCGCGGTCGTTTTCATCGAGCAGGCCCAGCGGCGCATTCCGGTGCAGTACGCCCGTCGCATGGTGGGCAGGAAGATGTTCGGGGGCTCCTCGACCTACATCCCGTTGAAGGTCAACCAGGCCGGCATCATCCCGGTCATCTTCGCCTCGTCGCTGATGTACCTCCCGGCGATGGCAGTCCAGTTCAACCAGGGCAAGGAGTCACAGCCGTTCTGGGTCAACTGGGTCAGCAAGTACCTGGTGGACGGCAGCCATCCGCTCTACATGCTTCTCTTCTTCGCACTCATCGTCTTCTTCACCTACTTCTACGTCTCCATCACGTTCGACACGAACGAGGTTGCAGACAACATGAAGAAGTACGGCGGCTTCATTCCCGGGATCCGGGCAGGGAAGCCGACCGAGGACTACCTGTCCTATGTCCTTGCCCGGCTCACCTTCCCCGGGTCGCTCTACCTCGGTTTGATCTCCCTGATCCCGTTGATTGCATTTGCGCTGATCAAGGCGGACCAGAACTTCCCGTTCGGCGGCACCTCCATCCTGATCATGGTGGGCGTCGGTCTTGACACGGTGAAGCAGATCGAGAGTCAACTTCAGCAGCGCAACTATGAAGGATTCCTCCGCTGATGAACCACGACAGTCACGACAGAGCAAGTCAGAGCATCAACTGCATGCCGGCCCGGGAGGTTCGGGCATGAGGATCATCCTGATGGGTCCGCCCGGGGCAGGAAAGGGAACCCAGGCGAAGGTGATCGCCAACCACTTCGCGGTTCCGGCAGTCTCGACCGGTGACATCTTCCGCGCCAACGTCGCCGGTCAGACGCCGCTGGGTGTCGAGGCGCAGCGCTACATGGACGCCGGAGAGTACGTGCCCGACGAGGTCACCAACCAGATGGTGCGCGATCGCCTCGGTCACGAGGACGCCCGCCCGGGCTTCCTGCTCGACGGCTACCCGCGCACGGTCGCGCAGGTGGAGGAACTCGACTCCATGCTCGCGACGACCAGCGACAGCATCGACGCCGTGGTCGTGCTCACCGCCGACCAGGACGAGCTCGTCTCGCGGCTGCTGCAGCGCGCCGAGATCGAGGGCCGGGCCGACGACACCGAAGAGGTGATCCGCAAGCGTCAGGAGGTCTACACCGAGCAGACCGCGCCGCTGATCCGGGTGTACGGCGACCGCGGCCTGCTGGTCGAAGTCGACGGCATGGGCGAGATCGATACCGTGACGCACCGGATCTTCGACGCTCTCGAGGCATGGACGGCCTGATTCGTGTTCTCCTCGCGTGCCATCGAGATCAAGAATCCGGAGCAGATCGACAAGATGCGGGTCGCCGGTCTCTTGGTCGGACAGACCTTGGAACTCCTGCGCTCGTCAGTGAGCGCGGGAGTCTCCACCGGCGAGCTGGATGCGATTGCGGAGGACAGCATCCGCCGCGGCGGGGGAGTGCCGTCGTTCAAGGGCTACAGCGAACCGCCGTTCCCGGCGTCGATCTGCGCCTCGGTCAACGACGAGGTCGTGCACGGCATCCCGGGTGAGCGAATTCTGGTGGAGGGCGACGTCCTCTCCATCGACTGCGGGGCGATCGTGGACGGATGGCACGGCGACGCGGCCATCACCGTGCCCGTCGGCCCAGTCGCGGTCGAGGTCACCGAGTTGCTCCGGGTGACCGAGGAATCGATGTGGCGTGGATTCGCCGCCGCCAGGCTGGGCGGGAAGGTCGGCGACATCTCCCATGCCGTCGAGTCCTACGTTCGGTCCCAGGGGGAGTACGGCGTCGTCGAGGAGTTCACCGGACACGGCATCGGGACCGCCATGCACCAGCCGCCGGATGTCCCGAACTTCGGTCGGCCGGGACGGGGCCCGAAGCTCGTGCGCGGCATGGCCCTGGCGGTCGAGCCGATGATCACGATGGGGACCCGGCACTGCCACCTGCTCGACGATGAGTGGACGGTGGCCACCGACGACGGTGGCTGGGCGGCTCACTTCGAGAACACGTTCACGCTGACGCCTGAAGGTCCCTGGATCCTGACTGCCCTCGACGGCGGTGAGGCGCGACTCACGGAACTCGGCGTACCTTTCGGCGGACACTGACCGTTGGTCTAGCGTCTGAACGGAAATCTTTCACTGTCTTCGATGTTTCGCGGGGGATACATGTCCAACATGGCGCATCATCCGGCCATGAGTTCCCGGCTGAGGATCACCGTCCGCGGTGAGTCTCGTGAGTATGCCGACCCGGTGGTCGCGGTGGGCCGAGACGACCAGGTCGGGGTCACGGTGCCACATCCGGACGTGTCCCGCCGCCACGCCGAGTTCCGTCGTACTCCGCACGGGTGGTACCTCGTCGACCTGCGTTCGACCAACGGGACCTGGGTGGATGGGCAACGGATCTCCCACGAGTTGCTGGCCGCGGACCGACAGTTGACCGTCGTCGTCGGCGGCGAGAATGGCGAGCAGTTCCAGGTCGAGGTCCTCCCGGCCGCCGTCCCCGAGGCGAGCCCGCCACCGAACGGGCCGGCATCCGGGACGTCCTTCCCTCAGGAGGTCGGTCAGCAGTCGGGCCACTCCCAGCCGCAGCCCTTTCCGCAGGGGTGGACCGGCTCGGAACAGTCGGCGCCGATG
>JAKDNC010000854.1 GCA_030452025.1 Nocardioides sp.
TCTTTGCGGCCCTTGCCCAGACAGTGGACGTGTGCGCCAACACCGGCGTGGATATCGGCTACGGTCAGCCCGATCAGCTCACTGATGCGTAGCCCGGTCTGGAGGGCCAGGGTGAACATCGCATGGTCGCGTCGCCCGGTCCGGGTCGCCGGGTTGCAGGCCGCCAGGAACGCGTCGGCTTCGGCCTGCTCGAGCCAGGAGACGGTGTTGCGCTGGATTCTGACCGTGGGGATGGCCAGGACCTGTTGGATCACGGCTGCGTGCTCGGGATGTCGCAGTGCGGCGTAGGAGAACAGGGAGTGGATCGCGGCCAGGCGGGCGTTGCGGGTGCGGATGCTGTTGCCGCGGTCGGTCTCCAGGTGGGTGAGGAACCCGGTGATCTGCGTGGCGTCGAGGTCGCTGATCTCCAGCCTCGAGGGGGTGGTGCCGGTCCGGTCGTGAACGTAGGTGAGCAGGAGCTTGAAGGTGTCTCGATAGGCGGCGATCGTGTTGCTGCTGGCTTGGCGCTGAGCCATCAGCCGGTCAGTGAAGAACGCCTGCAGCAGCGGGGCTAGACTCGTCATGATCAGGCCTCCTCGTGTGCGTCGGCCAGCCGGGTCGCGGCGTGGGCGAGCAGTTCTGGGACCGCGCTGAGATACCAGTAGGTGTTGGCCGGGTCGGTGTGCCCGAGATAGGTCGACAGCACCGGCATCCGTGCGGCAACATCGACACCGTCGCGATACCAGCCCAGTAGCGTGTTCACCGCGAAGGTGTGGCGCAGCGAGTGCATTCTCGGATGCTGTGTTTCGGTGCGTATCCCCGCAGCATTGCAAGCTTGCACGAAGGCGCCTCTGGCATTCCCGTAGCGCAGCCGGGCACCGTCCCGCTCGGTGAAGAACGGTCCATTACCGCCGTCGGGGTTCTGGTCGCGCTCATCGCGCCAGGCCGCATAACGCTCCAGCGCGGTGCGGGTGCGCTCGTGGACCGGGACCAGGCGCGGGGTGCCTGACTTGCCCCGGCTGACCGAGAGCACCCCAGTCTCCAGGTTGACATCGTCACGGTCCAGCCCGAGGGCCTCGCCGACCCTGAGGCCGGTCGCGGCCAGCAGTGCGAACAACACCGGGTAGGTCTGTGCCCGCACCCCGCGGTCAAGCTGGCCGGCGGCCTCAAGCAGCGCGGTGATCTCGGCGTTGGTGTAAATGTGCGGGGTCGGACGTTGGACCGGGCGGGCAAACACGCCGTGGGGTGGGACCTCGTGGACCGGATCCAGGGCGTGCATATAGACGGCGAAACCACGCAGGGCGGTCAACCGGGTCGAGGCGCGCGTGGCCGGCCTGGTCGTGACGCCCGCGGGCAGAAAGCCGGCCCAGGCGACCGCGCCGGTGACCGTGATCGTCTCGTCCCCGGAGGCGGCCAGATGGGCGGTGTACTGGCCCAGTAGATGCTCGTCCCAGGCAAGGCCGGCTCCCAGTTGGCGGCGTAGCCGCAGATAGTCAGCGACGTGATCTTCCCATCTGGTCATGACCAGTCACCGCCAGCCGGCCACGGCTGGGCCAGAGTGCGGAGCCGGTTCACGTCGATGCGGGCATAGCTCGCCGTGGTCGCCGGGTCGTTGTGGCGCAGGACCTGCCCGATC
>JAKDNC010000855.1 GCA_030452025.1 Nocardioides sp.
TCACCCCAGGGCGCGGACTTGTTCACAGGGCAGATCGATGCCCCTGTTCTCTGCGCAACGCACGGGCTAGCTTCCCCGCATGCCGATCAGTGAGCGACAGGCGTCCGAGATCCTGGGAGAGGCTGGACTCAGCCGACGCCACGCGCGTCGGGCCCTGGGGTGGGGCCTGGCAGGTGCTGGAGTCGTGACCCGGAGTGCCGTTCTCTACGACGAGGACGCGGTGCGTGCCCTGGTGCGTCGACCTGCGCTCACCGATGAGGATCTCGCCGAGATCTTCCCCACGGGCGTCTTCGTGGCCAGGCTCGGGGAGACGCCCGAGCCAGGTGGTCTCGACTTGTCTGCGATGAGCTGGGACATCTCGGTCTGGGCGCGGATCCGGATCAGCCTTTGGATCGGGAAAGGTGGGGCCCTGCCCGTGCTCGCGACAGTGAGTGGCTTCGTGGTCGACACCGCGGAGGCGACCGCCGTGATGTCCGTGCCGCGCGGCGACCGGCACCGTGGACTCCGCCAACTCTCGCCCTCGCAGCTCAGCCTGGCCGAGTCGGGTGCTTGGTCCGCGGCGGTCGCGGAGACCCGGGTCCCGACAGGCCCCGGCGCTGCGTGGCGGTTGTGGCTGCCACAATGAGTCCATGGTGCGTACATCGAGTGTTGTCATCATCGGCGGTGGACCGGGCGGATACGAGTCCGCTCTGGTCGCCGCACAGCTCGGCGCCGACGTCACCGTCGTCGATTCCGACGGCATCGGCGGCTCTGCGGTCCTCACCGACTGCGTGCCGAGCAAGACCCTGATCGCCACTGCCGAGTTGATGTCGGAGGTGGCCACTGCCGCCGAGCTCGGCGTGAGGTTCGAGGACCAGGCGGGTGACGCGGCGACGACCATCAGGGTCGACCTCGGCCTGGTCAACGAGCGGGTGCGTCGGCTCGCAGCCGAGCAGTCGAGCGACATCGCCCGCCGACTCGAACGCGACGGTGTGACCGTGCTCCGGGGGCGTGGACGGCTAGACGGTCTGCACCGCGTCGCGGTCACCACCCACGAGGGCGAGCAGAAGACCATCGACGCGGACGCCGTGCTCATCGCGACCGGCGCAGCCCCGCGCATCCTGCCCACCGCACAGCCCGACGGCGAACGCATCCTCACCTGGGAACAGGTCTACGACCTGAGCGAGGCCCCGGAGAAGTTGATCGTGGTCGGTTCCGGGGTCACTGGCGCGGAGTTCGCCTCTGCCTACCTCGCGCTCGGCATCGACGTCACCCTCGTCTCCTCCCGTGACCGGGTGTTGCCGGGCGAGGACGCCGATGCCTCCAAGGTGCTCGAGGACGTCTCGACTCGGCGCGGGATGAAGGTGCTTTCCAAGTCCCGGATGGAGTCGGTGACCCGCGACGGCGACACCGTCACGGTCACGCTCACCGACGGACGCACCGTCACCGGGTCCCACTGCATCCTCGCCCTCGGGTCGGTCCCCAACACCGCCGGCCTCGGCCTCGAAGAGGCCGGTGTGATCACCGATGACGGTGGCTTCATCAAGGTCGACCGCGTCTCTCGTACCTCGGCCCGAAGCGTCTACGCGGCCGGCGACTGCACCGGCGTGCTCATGCTCGCCTCCGTGGCCGG
>JAKDNC010000856.1 GCA_030452025.1 Nocardioides sp.
TGGTCGGTGCTGGCGTTGTCGACGACGAAGACCGCGTCAGGCTGCCGTGTCTGACCCGCAATGCCGTCGAGCATCCGCGAGAGCAGGTCGGCGCGGTTGAAGGTGACCACAACCACGGCAGAGGTTTCGTTCCCCACGTCAGGCATGTTCACGTGAGGAACCTGCCGTGTCCGGTGAAGTCGTTGCGGAGACCGGCCAGGGCAGCCTGCGCGCTGAGCCGCAGGCGCGCCGCGTCGGGGCGGGTGAAGGAATAGAACCAGAGGGTCTTGACGAAGAAGGCGAGCACCGCGAGCGCGCCCCGGTGGTCACGCAGGTTCACCGTGTTGTTGCGGGCCATGCAGTAGTGCTTCAGGTCGCTCGGGGTGTGGTTGTACGTCGTCCGGCCGAACATCATCGGCGTCCCGAGGTCGTCGGTGGCCGGGTGCAGGAACCGGCTTCTGACCACGGTCGCGATCCGTGCGCCTTGCTCCTCGGCGCGAAGTCGGTACTCATGGTCGTCACCCCAAATGAAGAACTCCTGACGGGGCAGGCCGATCCGCTCGGCGAGCGCACGGGTGACCAGCACCCCGTTGAACGGGATCACGATGTCGTGAATGAGCCCGTCGACGGCCGCGGACTCCACCTCGGCCATCCGGTGCACGACGTTGGCGCGTCCGGGGAGCCGGATCGGGAAGCAGAGCCGGGTGGGGTCCTGCTCGGCGAGCACCGCCGGTCCCCAGAAGTCGAACTGTCCCTCGTGCTCGAGGAGCTTCTCGAGGCAGGCGTCCTCCGGCACCCCGTCGTCGTCCATCAGCCACATCAGGTCGGCGCCGCGTTCCAGGCCGACCTTCATGCCCGTGTGGAATCCTCCGGCGCCGCCGCGGTTGTCGGGCAGGCGGACCACGTGAAGTGGGACGCCCTGCGGCGACAGAGTCTCCAGCCACGCCCCCGTGCCGTCGGTGGAGGCGTTGTCGACAACGACGATCTCGCAGAGCTGCGGCGCACGGCGCAGCACGGCGAGCAGTCGTTCGAGCAGCGGCTGACGGTTGAACGTCACCACCACCGCGACGACCGACGACGGCTCCGGGGAGGGGGAAGCTGTTGGCACGTCGAACACCCTATTGCCCCGCGCCCGCAAATTCGGTCAGCAGGCGGCGGCGAGGTCCTCGGAATCGTTGGCAACGTAGCCGTCGTCACGGGTCCCGAGGGATCCGCCGTTCGTGGTGGACCCCGGCTTCGTCGCCTTCTTCCTGGGCTTGTCCCCCGAGTCATCCCCCGAGTCGTGCCCTGAGCCGCCCGAGTTGCCCTCCGCCTGGTCGATCGCGTCGGAGATCATCGACCGGATCTTCTCCATGTCCGGGTCGGCGGTGTTGATCGTCGGCGGGACGATCGAGACAGTCGAGATCGGCTGGCCCTTGGCCTTCAGCGCCAGATCGAGGAATCGCGGGAACTCGTTGGACGGGAGGTTGGTCTCGACCATCGCCTTGCCCGCCGAGGTGATGTCCTCGTAGTGGGTGAGCAGGGTCTTGGGGTCGATCTGGGTGGCCATCGCGTTCATGACGCACTTCTGCCGGGCCATCCGCGAATAGTCGTCCGACCCTTCGCGAGACCGGGCGAACCACAGCGCGTCG
>JAKDNC010000111.1 GCA_030452025.1 Nocardioides sp.
GCCGGGGACGCAGGCGTTGGCGGACTTTATGACGCAGGCGCGTCACCGCGGTCGGGAGCGGCTGGAGAAACATGGCATGACACTATCCTGAGCGGAGCGCGGCTCGGGCTCGTAGGAGCGCTTCTTGAAGCAGCTCTCTTCGGCCGAGATCCTCAACCCGGCGCACCCCGTCCAGTTGCGCCTGCACCCGGTCGATCCGGCGCCTGGCCACGGACTGCGGCTCCCACTTCCTGGCCAGCTTGTAGCGACGAGTCCGCATCTCCAAGGGACCGGCGGCACGGTCCGCGGAGGGCTCTGCAGCCGGCAGGTGGTCGAGACGTTCGATCAGTCCAGCGCTGAATCTGGCCGCCAGGGTCACCGGCACTGGCTCGTCGGACGCATTCTGGCCCACGTCCTTGGCAAGGGATACGTCGGAGAGTGCGTTCAGGTCCCCGACGACGTGTACGCCGGTCGCGGCAATCGCTTCTGCCATCTCCGCTCCCAGCTCGGCGGCGCGCGCCACAGCCCACTCGGGGGTGAGCAGCCGGATCTCGTCAGGGGCTGGCGTGCGCCGCTGCAGGAATCGTGCTGCCCCGAAGCGGACGAGATAGGCGTAGTCGCTGCTCGAGAAGTCCCGTGAGATCCAGGCCGAGTTGAATGCTCGCAGCAGTTGGATCTCAGCAAAGGTCAGCGACCTGTTGGCCGCGACCTCAGGGGGGTTCAAGGAGCCGGCTCGGAGGTCGAGGAACTGTTCGAAGGATCGCACCAGCATGTCCGGGACATGCTCGTCGACGACGACCACGGTCAGCCGATCCGGTCCCACGGTAGCGGCCCACTTCATGACCAGCCGGTCATGACGGTGTCTCTGCCAGAAGGTCGGAGTGACCGAAGGGTCTTTGTGATTCAGGATGACGTCGAGCCATGCTTCGTACCCCATGTCCGAGTCGTAGCCCATGGGGGCGCCGTTCTGCATGTACTGCTGCCACTGGGAGGGCAGGATCCGCATCAGCGACCGCACAGTCACCACCACGTGCGTCCGAGCCTTCCCCAGCGCCTCGAGGATGCCGTCGATCCGGTCCTCCGGGGCCTCGGAGAAGAACTCGCTGCTGAGCACGGCAACCCGCGCATCCGATCCGTTGGCCTCAGCGACCAGGTCATGCCACTCGCGCTGACCGACGTCCGCGCTCTCCGTCTCGTGGCGGACGCCGGAAGCGGCCGCCATCACCGCGGTCATCGAGTGCTTCTTGGCACCGACGTAGTGCACCCCCTGCTCGGCAAGCAGTGGACGGTTCCCGTGCATCGCGGCCTGAAGCGTCGTGGTCCCGGTCTTGTGCGGGCCGATGTGGAGTAGGCGCGTGCCGAACGGAAGCGACATGCTCAGGCCTTCCGGCGGCGCGGACGCAGCGCCGCGCGGAGCAGCCCGCGCGTGGTCATGTTGGCCACGTTGTGAGGGTCGCGGAGAGCCTCGTCCAATGCATCCTTCCTCCGCCTGAGCTCCCCCGGCTCCGGAAAGGTCGCCAACTCCGAGTCAGTGGGTTGGGGGAGAGACTGCACTTTGAGCAGCATGCCGATGGCGATGTCGGCGGCCGTGTCAGCATCAAGCTCCGCTTGGTCAGGAGCTTCCTTCAGGGCCGTCAACTGCTCGACCAGCCTCTGATCCCGAACCCCAGCCTCCTCGAGGTCGGCCGAAACGAATTCGGCCATAGACAGGTTTGATTCGGACACGGACCACCTCACCACGTTGGCGCACAGACTGAGCGCCAACGGACAGTACCAGCCGGGATGTCGCGCCTCACTGGTCGACGAAGGCATCCACCACGCGTGCGGCCGCCCCGCCGTCCTGGAAGCTGTTGAAACGGTCGTTGAAGCGCGAGACCTTGTCGGCCCATTCAGCTTCGAGCGCCGGCAGGTCGGAGAGCAGGCGCACAACCTCGTCGGCGGTCTCAACGAGCGGACCAGGCGCGGACTCCGCGAAGTCGAACAGGAATCCCCGCACTGCGCCGGTGTAGGTCGCGAGATCCGGCACCAGGAAGATCACCGGTCGACCGGTGAGGGCGAAGTCGAAGCGAAGTGACGAGTAGTCAAGCACCGCTGCGTCAGCAGCCAGGATGAGGTCGTTGATCTCCGGGTAGTCCGTGACATCGAGCAGACACGGATTGGACTCGCTGCGGTCTTCGATCGCCTCGTGGAATCGGTGTCCGCGCATCAGCAGGACGTAGTCGGGTCCGAGTTGGCGACTGGCTGCCTCCAGGTCGAGGTGCCGCGCGAGCTTGGCGGACTTCCAGTTCGTCGCCAGGTCGTCTCGCCAGGTCGGTGCGTGGAGCACCGCCGTCTGTCCGGGACGGATCCCGAGGCGGGCGCGTGCCTCGTCCCGGATGCGTTCTGCCTCAGCGGAGACCAGCACATCGTCCCTCGGGTATCCGGCACTGTGGATGTGTCCGTCGTATGCGTACTCCCGACGGTAGTGCTCATCCATCTCCGGAGAGGGCGTGAGAATCATGTCCCAATCACCCGAAGTGCGCCGGAGTTCTGCTTCGATGCGCAGCGGCGTGTAGCCCTTGGCCTGCCAGAGCCTGATACCCATGGACTTGGCGGGATACCCGTGGAAGGTCTGCAGGACGCGTTGTCCCGGCCTGCGCGAGAACCGCCGCTCCAGGTCGACGTTGACCACGATGTGGCCCGCGCTGCCCAACACTCTGTAGTACTCACGAGAGCCGATGATGACCGGGGTTGCGCCTGCGGGGAGGGTCGAGGAACGATCAGCGACACCCCAGTACGTCGTCATCGCCGGCTTGCGCCGCCGCAGCTCATCATGGATGGCCAACGGACTGTCGGTGGCGGAGGTGCCGAGGTAACTCTGGAAATACACAGCACCGGTATCGAACGGGATCTCACCCGACTGACTCCACTCGATCAATGACTGCCGGGCAAAGGGTCCTCGCTCGTCATCGGTCAACGGCGCCGAGAGCACGATCCCGGCCTCGCGGCCATACCTCACCAGGCCGAGCCGATAGGTCGAATCCACTTCTGTCTCGAGCAGCCGGTCCATCAGGTGCGCGGAGAGCAGGACTCGCCCCCGCCGCGCGTCCCCTGGGCCGCACGAGAGTTGCACCCGGTAGCGATCAGCGGGAGCAGGCGTGGCGCCGAGTCCCCACTCGTCGTGCTCCATCCGGAAGGAGACCACGAGGTTTCCTTCCGAGACGCCGGTATCAGGTCGACCATCGACGCCGACCTTCGCCCCGACCAGCCGGAGACGGGGCTGCTCGGCTGGCGTCCCGAGCCAGTGCCCGGCCAACCGCACGTCTCCATCGATGAGCTCGATCCGGTCCGCAACCAAGGTGTCCCCCGCCTCCACCAGGTTGAGGTGTCCGTCCTGGGTCCGATGCCCGGCGAGCGTCGCGTCGGCGGAGTTGATCCACTGTCCTGCCTTCGCCGGCCAGAGGATGGGGAGTTCAGCGTCGTCGGCTGTGACCGCGCGCACCTGCCAGTGGACATCGCGCCGGGTTTCGGTGACCTCGGGCAGCATCAGTTCGGCCTGCAGACCGCCCTCCGTCCGCCGAATCGGCGCACTCACGATGTCTGGGCCCGCCTGCGCCTGAAGGCTGACGACGTCATGCTCATCCGGATTCAGGGTGAGGGTCGCTTGTCGACCGTTCAGTTGCAGGGTGAGGAGCTCTGCACCGACCCGCCGCCGCACCCTGACCACCGTGATGTTCTCGAAATTGCGCGTGAGCCCCACCATCGACTCGCCCGAGCGTCGCGCCGGCACGTGTCCGGTGCCCAGTGCTCCAGCAGACCCCTCCTCCGCAACAACGGTGAGGCCCCCGCTGCGAGTCACCCCGGCGACAGTCATGGTCAGTTCGAGCTCCCACAGGGACTCGCCCCCCGAGTCGTTGTGGAGACTCTCGACAACCACAGCGTCGGGGTCGATGATCAAGGTCATGGCGCCATGGGAATAGTCTTGGTGGCGCGCTCCCTGCACCTGGTTCGCACCGACGTCGCGGCGCGGCTGGACCTCGACAGGCACCGTGGTGCCGACGTGGGTCTCGACAAGTCTGGCGGAGACCTGCGGGTAGTCGGCCATCCCCAACAGACGGATCCTGGCGAAGACCTCCAACGACAGCATGCCGTCCTCGGTCCACCCCGCGCCTCGAATCATCGCGACGAGTGGCGTCTCGCCGACGGACAGCTCAAAACAGTCCGTCGGCACCCCGACGGCTTCGTCGCCGAAGAACGGGAGTCGGGCGAGGATGCGGGTCTCCCGGACCTCTGTCGCCACGTTGCCGTATTCATACCACCGGCCGGCGACGAACTCCTCGAGCGAGCGGCGGCGGTCGCGACTCAACAGCCAGAGCTTGACCCGTGGTTCGGCCGCGAGCTTGAACGGTTCTACGTCGTCGACCGCGTCGAAGAATGTGCCCAGACCCTCCCGGAGCTGGTCGAATTGAGCAGGGGAGGCGGCCTCGATGGTGTCGAACAGGGGCTGGACCGTGTGGTTGAGGGTCAGCGCGAGCCATGCCTGCTCCGCCGCGGGCACGCCGAGCGACCGGACTCCGCGCCAGCAGGCAGTGAGGTGCTCGAACGTCTCGTCGAATTTCGCGAGCCGATCGGGAACGGAGCCGATGGCATCCCCTGCACGACCCCCGTGGACGTGGCAGACGCGCAGGTTCAGCAGATCGAACGAGGGCGCCTCGGCGAATGCCGCAAGCGCCACGTCGGTCTCCGGATCTGGACCAGGTTCGAAGCGGAGCCCGGCCTCACGCCAGAACTTCCGGCGGAACAAACGGTTCTTCACCATCAGATCGGTGATCGCTGACGGGTGCTGTTCCAGCGTGGCCGCCGTGGCATGAGGCGTCCGTTCCCGGGTGGTGCGTCGCCGCTCCGACGAAACCACCTCGGAACTATTGGTGACGGCGCCGGCAGCGAACGTCGACCCGGACCGCACCAGTGCAGCGACCAGGCGAGAGAGGGCACGCGGTGGCATCGTGTCTCCACAGTCGAGGAAAGCGAGGAACTCCCCGAAGGCACTGGCCGCACCCACGTTCCTGGCCGCGCTCTTGTCCTGGCAGACCCCACGTGAGATGCGCACTCGCCAGTCCCGCGCCGCGTAGCACCTGGCGGCTCCGAGCACGCGTTCAGACTGGCCGTATCCGACCACGAGTACATCTACGTTGCGATGGCGCTGGTTGAGCAGGGATTCCAGGCTGCGCTCGACCAGTTCCTGGTCATCGTCGGTGAGCGTGACGACCACGGTGACCAACAGTCCGGGGTATGGACTCAGCCTCCTCATCGCATTCCCGAACGCACTCGGTAGCACCCGAGGAAGGAAATACGCGGCCCTCCTCCGGATTGCCAGCAGGCGGCCCCGTCTCGACAAGTTGGAACTCCTCGGTCTTCGGAATGGATCGTGGCAGCGTATATGTCGGCGCATCCGCATCCCACAGCCGAGGGACCTCAGAGCGCCTCGAGCACCTTGGCAAGCCACTGCCCCTCACGCATGTGGTCAAAAGTGAAGTCCGACTGGAAGTGGGGCTCATCAGGTCGGCAAGTCACTTGGTCGATGCTGTGCCCCAGGACAGATGCCATCAGATACTCATTGCGCGCCGTATACCTGTCCGAAGCCACTATGACAACGTGCTTGGGTGCGCCAACGAGGGCGAGCTGGAACAGTCCGCTCCCCGCGAAGCCAGCCACCACATCAGCGTGACGAAACATCTGGACCTGGTCAGCAACCGAATGTTCCTCGGGAAACACGATCTCAAAGCCCCGGTCTGCGAACAGTTGCTCCACCTCTTCGCGGTTGTGACAGCTGCGCTTTTCGATGGTCCGAGAACAGAAGATGCGATCGCTGAACTCGGTTCGAGTCGCGCCCGCTGCCAACGAGTCCCCAACTTTGCGCCATGTCTTTGCAATCGCCGGATGGACGTAGTTCGGGTTCGAGAACATCGGCCCAGGCGAGATGAGGTGCTCCACCCGAGCCGGGTGATCCAGCAGAACCATGTCGTCACGACCGATTCCGGCCGCTTCATAGAGCTCCGCCTCCCATGGCTTGATGTATCGGCCCTTGTTGAGGGTCACAAGCGCCTTGGCCTCCGGGAATCGCTCCTTCACCTGTTCCCAGGCCCACATTCGGGAGAGTTGCTCTGTCATCGCATGGCCGAAATGTCCGCGCAGTTCGTTGTCAAGGTGACACCAGGTGCCCTCGAGCTCACTCATTTTCGCGGGATCGTCCGGGAGCCTGGCAAACCGGGGAGCAAGGTCCACCAGGCCATGGCTCTTGAGGCGTCCAGCGGCGGGGTGCCGGAATGACTCTGGCAAGAGGAGCCGCCCTTGCGTCACGACCTGCCGGGGCCGAACCACGACGTCGTCGTACGCTCTGAGCTGAATGTCTGGCACGTCATAGGTCTCGGGCTGATTGACGCCTCGCGTGGGTGAGCTCTCCCGCAGCTGGCACCTCGAGCTGAATGTGACTCCCGGGACTCTGTCGAGCACTTCGTGTGGAGTCCCCACCCGCTCCAGTACCGAGTCGGCCTCCCACTCACGCAACTTGATCAGCGCGCCTTGCATCCGGCACCTGAAGAGCAGGTGCGGGCCCTTGGCCTTCCACCCTCCGACGCACTCGGCCAAGGATGAGGCGTCGGTCCTGCCCGCAGAGTCGAGGGGTTCGAGATCTCGTACTGTCAGATTTTCCTTTCGCATGGCGGCCAACAGGCGCGAAAGTCCTTGCCCCTTGCCTGTCCGCCGGTACCGCTTGGCACCTCGCATGGCCAAGACGCCCCCTTCCGGAGGTGGAAGGCCAGATCTTTGAGTCGTGCCGCGCTCCCCGATGCCATTCCAGTGTCATCAAGAATCAGGTCGAAGGGCCCCCGCGCAGACAGAAGCACATGTCGCTCCGACCCAGAGGCGTTGGTCGGGACCTCTAGCACCGCAACGGTCCCCGACTGAGCTCTGAGGACCTCAGCTGTTCGACCACCTTTTCGCCCCAATATCACCGCCACCGTCGAAACGTTCGGATTCATCAGGTCGGAGACCACGTTGAGCCAGGCGTTGGGTCTGTCGCTGACAACGTGCTGAGGTGCAACTGTGTCTGGGCCTGGCATCGAAGGCGCTTCAGGGGTGCGCGGACGGAGTCCCCCGCGAATACGTTCCAGACTCAGGCGACGCATCTCCGCCTCTCTCTCCGAATTTCACGGGCCCCGATCGACACACGGGTGGATGGTTGCAGACTAGCCAGCAGCGCAAGTGGCGGGCGCCCCGCCGCTGGCAGTGACGCTGTTAGAATTCGGCGTCGAATCGAAGATCCACATGCCACTTTCGAATGGATCGATCTGAATTGCAGCTCGGGCACGATAGACCCCTAGTCTCACACCTTCCTGAACCGGTCAAGAAGGCTGCTCGCCGCGCCCGCAAGCGGCTGCGGGCACAACAACCGGTGAGTCACGTCCCGGTCCTGTCCGTGGTCATCCCGGCCTACAACGTCGAGGCATACCTGGGTGAGTGCCTGGACTCGCTGCTTGCCCAGAAGTTCACAGATCTGGAGGTCATCGTCGTCGACGACGGGTCCACCGATGGCACGCACTCTGTGGCTTCGGCTTTCGCGCGCCAAGATCTCCGAATCACGGTGTTGCACCAGTCCAACTCCGGGCAAGGGATCGCACGCAATCTTGGTGTGGAACATGCGCGGGGTGAGTTCCTCGCCTTCATCGACGCCGACGACACGGTGCCCCCTCGGGCGTTCGCGCGCATGGTGGAGACGCTGCGCCAGACCGGATCCGACTTCTGTGTCGGGTCGGCCCGACGCATGGCAAACGGCCGCTTCCGCCCCACTGTGTGGGACCAGAGCGTCCACACCCGCGACCGCTTCGAAACAACGATCGCAGAGTTCCCACTCGCGATGCAGGACATCATCGCGTGCAACCGGATGTTCCGGACCGAGTTCTGGCGGGAGAAGGTGGGCGGGTTCCGCGGTCGCCGCGCCTACGAGGATCACGTGCCGATGCTGACCGCCTATGTCCGGGCCCGTCGTTTCGACATCCTCTCGACCGTCACCTACAACTGGCGGATTCGTGAGGACCTGAGCTCGACAAGCCAGCAGAAGGCCTCCATCGACAATCTTCTCGACCGGATCTCGGTCAAGGAGGAGGCCAACCAACTCCTGCTCAGGGAGGCTTCCCCCACGGTCTACAACATGTGGGTCGCCAGGGCGCTCGACATCGACTTCCCGCCCTTCATCGAGTCCGCCCTCGCGGGTTCCGGGATGTACCGCGGAATCCTGGCCACGACATACCGGACCTTTCTGGGACGGGCCACACCCGAAGCACTGGCCGATGTCCGGGTCTCCCAGAAAGCGCGTGCCTGGCTCGCCGCCGAGGAACGCTGGGAGGATCTCCACCGAGCCCAGGAGTACTTCCTGGCCATGCGCAAACTGCCCACCACCCAGGTGGAGGACGGGGCCATCGTCGCCGAGCATCAGGTCTTCCTCCGCGGTGCACCACACCGGATCCGTGAGCTCAGCGCCGTGGAATCCAGGTTCGACGGCGTAGTCGACCATGTCACCCCAATGGACGACGGGCGCATCCGGATCTCCGGCTGGGCCCTGGTTCGAGGCCTCGACATGCCTGACCCCTCGGGCCTCGAGGCATGGCTGGTCGAGACCGACTCGGTCCGGCAGATCCCACTCGCGGTCGAGACGTACGCCGATCCACAAGCCACCATCTGGGCCCGCGACCGGTCCGCACGCTACGACGGAGGCGGTTTCCGCGTCACGGTCGACCCCTCCGGGGTACCGCAGGGTCAATGGCAGCTGCGGATCCAGATCGAGCAGCGGGGAGTGACTCGGGCCGGCGCCCTGCATCACGTCGTCACGGGAGGCAGCGCTGCCCGCCTGATCACGACCCTCGCCGTCC
>JAKDNC010000857.1 GCA_030452025.1 Nocardioides sp.
TCGCGATCCTCGCGGGACTGCTCGTCGCCGTGCTGATCTATGCGCTGTCCTATCGGGGCGGGGTCGCCGGGACGCGGCTGATCCTGGTGGGCATCGGTATCGCGGCGATGCTGCAGTCGGTCACGGACTGGGTGCTCTCCCGGGCCGGGCAGTGGGATCTGCAGGAGGCGCTGCGCTGGCTCACCGGCAGCCTGAACAACACCTCCTGGGACCAGGTGCTCCCCGTGCTCGCGGCTCTCGCGGTGCTCGCCCCGGTGCTGCTGTCCCGGGCGAAGGACCTGCGCGTGACCGAGCTCGGGGACGATGCCGCGAGCGCCCTCGGGGTGCGGGTGGACCGCACCCGGCTGATCGTCGTGATCGCCGCGGTGGGCCTGATCGCCTTCGCCACAGCCGCCTGCGGGCCGATCGCCTTCGTGGCCTTCCTGTCCGGCCCGATCGCTGCGAGGATCGTCGGCCCCGGCGCCTCGCCCCTGGTGCCCGCCGCACTGGTCGGCGCGCTGCTCGTGCTGGTCGCAGACCTCGTGGGCCAGTACGCCACCGGCACCCGCTATCCCGTGGGCGTCGTCACCGGGGTGCTCGGCGCCCCGTACCTGATCTTTCTCATCATCCGCGTGAACCGTCGAGGGAGCTCCCTGTGACCACAGACCACACCCTGCACGTCCAGGACCTGACCCTGGGCTACGGCGAGCGCACCGTCATCGAGGGGCTGGACCTCTCGGTGATGCCCGGCCGGATCACCTCGATCGTGGGCGCCAACGCCTCCGGGAAGTCCACCCTGCTGCGCTCCATGTCGCGCCTGCTCACCCCGCGCGGTGGACGGGTGCTGCTGGACGGCGAACAGGTCCACCGCATGCCGGCCAAGCAGCTCGCCCGCACCCTGGGCCTGCTCCCGCAGTCCCCGATCACCCCCGAGGGGATCACGGTCGCGGATCTCGTGGGCCGGGGCCGCCATCCCCACCAGGGGATCCTCTCGCGGTGGAGTGCCGCCGACGACGAGGCCGTCGCCGCAGCGCTGGACACCACCCGCACCGCGGAGCTCGCCGACCGGCCCGTCGACGAGCTCTCCGGGGGCCAGCGCCAACGGGTGTGGATCGCCATGGCGCTCGCCCAGGGCACCGACCTGCTCCTGCTGGACGAACCGACCACCTTCCTGGACGTCAGCCACCAGGTCGAGGTGCTGGACCTGCTGACGGACCTGAACCGCGCCCGCGGGATCACAATCGTCATGGTGCTGCACGACCTGAACCTCGCCGCGCGATACAGCGACCAGCTGGTGATGATCGCAGGCGGCGCCGTGCGCGCCAGTGGGGCCCCGGCCGAGGTGCTCACCGAGGACGGCGTGCGTGACGTGTTCGGGCTGACCAGCCGGATCATCCCCGACCCCGTCTCCGGGCTGCCCCTGATGCTCCCGATCGGCCGTCACCACGTGGGGAGCGCACCGGCACCGATCTCCTGACGGGCCCGCGTCCGCTGCTCCGCCCGCTCCCGAACCTCCTCGCGCAGTCACGTCCCCCGAGGGCAGTATCCACATTTCGTACGGAGCCGCTGGCGAGTGTCGGACCCCCTGTGCACAATTGCTGGCGCACAAGCCTCGCACCCACAGCA
>JAKDNC010000858.1 GCA_030452025.1 Nocardioides sp.
TGGCGAACAGGCTACGCCGTACGCCGCTTCAAGGTGGCCGCGCCGAGAAGCAGGGCAGCGACCGCGAATCCGGCCACGACGGCCAGGTCGCCCCACACCGCGGAGCTGTCGGCGGTGCGGCTGAGCTCGCTCATCGCGTCCATGGCATAGGAGAGCGGCAGCACGTTGGAGATTGCCTCGAGCACCTCGGGCATCGACGCGCGGGGCACGAAGAGACCGCAGAGCAGGATCTGCGGGATCACGAAGGCTGGCATGAACTGGACCGCCTGGAACTCCGTCTGCGCGAAGGCGCTGACGAGCAGGCCCAGCGCCGTGCCGAGCACGGCATCGGCCACGGCGACGACGGTGAGCAGCCACAGACTGCCCTCGATCTCCATACTGAGGAATCCGACGCTCAGGGCCACGGCGAGGACCGACTGGAGCGCGGCGACCAGCCCGAACGCGAGCGCGTAGCCCACCAGGAAGTCGCCCTTTCCCATCGGCATCGACAGCAGCCGCTCGAGCGTGCCGCTCCCTCGCTCGCGGAGCGTGGTGACGCTGGTGACCAGGAACATGATGATGAACGGGAACATCGCCAGCAGGCCGGGCCCGAAGGTGTTGAAGGTGTCGCCGGGGACATCATCGAACATCCACCACAGCAGCGCGATCAGCAGGCACGGCAGCACCAGCAGCATGGCCAGGGTGCGGTGGTCGCGACGCAGCTGGGTGAGCACGCGTCCGGCGACGGCGAGCGTGATCCGGGGAGTCATGCCGCCTCCTCCTCGTCGACGAGATGCAGGAAGGCGGCCTCGACATCGTCGACGCCTGCGCGTTCCTTGATGCGCCCGGGTGAGTCGTCGGCGATGATCCGTCCCTCCCGCATCAGCAGCAGCCGGTCGCAGCGCTCGGCCTCGTCCATGACGTGGCTGGAGACCAGGACGGCCGTGCCGCCCGAGGCCAGCTCGTGGAACAGCTGCCACAGGTCGCGCCGGAGGACCGGGTCGAGGCCGACGGTGGGTTCGTCGAGGACGAGTACGCCGGGTTGGCGCAGCAGGGCGACCGCGAGACTGACCCGACTGCGCTGGCCACCGCTGAGGCTCCCGACGATCTGGTCGGTGTGGCGGCCCAGGTCGACGGCGGCGACGCTCCGCTCGATGTCCTCGGCGCCCACGTTGAGCACTCGCGCGAAGAAGCGCAGGTTCTCCGTGACCGAGAGGTCGTCGTAGACGCTGGCCGCCTGGGTGACGTAGCCGAGCCGGTCGCGCAACGGCCGGCTGCCGGCCGGTTCGCCGAGCACGGTGACGCTGCCCGAGTGGACCTTCTGGACGCCGACGACGGCGCGCATGAGCGTGGACTTGCCACAGCCGGACGGGCCGAGGAGTCCGGTGACCTGGCCCTCGGGAATGGTGAAGCTGATCCCTGGGAGGACGATCCTGTTTCCGCGGATGACTTCGAGAGCATCCACCTCGATCGCATAATTCATCATGCGATGAATTATGCGCGCACAACGCCAGCACTGACAACCCCCACTTCCCGCCCCAGTCGGCACGAACTTGCACAGGATCACGCCGAGTCGGGCTCTTGTGACTGATGTGTGGGTCATGTTCGGCCTGGGAGTTGGGGG
>JAKDNC010000859.1 GCA_030452025.1 Nocardioides sp.
GTCACCCGTCCAGGGTAGGCACCCAGGTTCGGATTGGCCTTCTGCCCGGTCTGACGCGGGGGTTTGACGCACCTTCTCGGGCGCGCGGATCGCGGCAACAGCAAAACAGGGGGCGGCGACAGACTCGTCCTGCCGTTGACCGATCATGAACCTTATAGAGTACCAGCAGGCGCTGCAGACGTCTGAGGGTGAGGCGAAGGTCATCACGCTCTGCGGCTCGACCAAGTTTGAAGCTGAGTTCGCGGAGGTCAACCAGCGGCTCACGATGGATGGTTGCGTCGTGATCAGCCTCGGAATGTTCAGCCTCCCCGACCTGCCGGACTACAACTGGACAGCCGACAGCTCGGACCTGAAGGGGCGGCTCGGCGGGGTTGGCGCCCTGCTCCTGCCACCGCGCTTCATCCTCGGCCAAGACATCGAACTGGTGCTGCAGGATGGACAGCCTGCGAAGCCTCTCAGTGCGAACCCCGGCGTCTGTGGCCCCGAGCACCCCGAAGTGCAGTTCCGCTTCGATCAGAGGTGAATGAGTATTCGAAGGCGTAGGGGCCACCCGATCGTGACGTTCGGGGCCAGTGATCTTGCCGGTGGGGGCCAGCGGCCGCTGGTGTGGGGGCCGCTGGCTCCACCGGGTGTTCTCACTGGTTCAGGATGGCGTGCTCGCGCATGTTGTGGTTGCCGGTGTCGACCCAGATGATGTTGTGCACGATGCGGTCCATGATCGCGTCGGCGTGGACTCCGGATCCGAGTCGCTGGTGCCAGTCCTTCTTCGTGTACTGGGTACAGAACACGGTCGAGGCGGTTTCGTAGCGACGCTCCAACAACTCGAGCAGTGACGTGTTTCTGACTTAGCGATAGAGATTCGGCTGGGATCAGACCACATTGGGGGGTCCCGGTTGGTTCGATTCTTCTCGGTCGGCTCGGTGTCTGGCAAGGCGCTGGCGTCGTGCTTGCTCGAGGCCGGCTTCGCGGGCTTTGCGGATGGCTTCTCCTCTGCCTTCGTGTTCGTCGTCGGGGGTGACGTAGCCGATCCCGGCGTGCAGTCGCACGGTGTTGTAGTGGACCCGGGTCGCGGCCAGTTCGGCACGCAACGTGGCCGGGTCGCTGATCTGCATCAGGTGGGGGTACTCGGCTTTGACGTGGCCGTTGAGCGACTCGATCCAGGCCTGGTCCGTCGGTGTACCGGGTCGTCCGAAGTGCTGGGCCAGGGCGCACATGGCCATGAACTCCGCCGTCGACCCGGACCGCATCTGGGGTCCGTTGTCGGAGACGACCAGCAACACCGGGCGACCCTCGAGAAGCTCGTCCTGGCTCACGTCGGGGAGCTGGTCGGCGCGGGCATCGATGACATCGAAGAGGCCCTCGGCTTCCAGGGCAGCGGTGAAGGCGACCTCGACCTGGGTGGAGGTCTCCTCGGCCGAGACGATCTCGGTGATCCATTTCCTGGACACCAGGTCCTCGATGATCAACACCGCCATCCCCGCCTTGGTGAAGTGCGTCGTGTCGTAGATCCAGATCGAGTTCGGCCGGTAGTCCGCCCATTGCGGGAACGGCTTCTTCGCGCTCTTCCCGGGCCGCGGGCGAGGGCGAAAGTGCAGGTCAGCG
>JAKDNC010000112.1 GCA_030452025.1 Nocardioides sp.
GCCGACGACGTTGACCGCCTGCGGTCGGAGCACGCCGGTCACGTGCGAGGTCAGGGCGAGTCCACCGGCAAGAAGCAGCCCGAACACGACGAGCAGTCTCGGCAGCTCCTCCCAGGTGACCATGCGGCCGGGCGTGCGTAGTCTCCAGCCCAACGAGGCGCCCCAGCGATGGCGCGAATAGAGCACGAAGCCCGTGAGCAGGAAGAGCCCCTGCCACATGAAGCCGCCGTAGACCATCGCGTAGACCCACTCGGCGATCGGCGCGGCCCGCGCGGCTGACTCGGTCGAGGTGGTGCCCGCCGCCAACTGGAGCGGGACGATCACCAGGATCGGCGCCAGGAAGCCGGTGCCGATCCACATCGGGAAGAGCACGAGCCGCGCCCGGATCCGCTGTCCCCAGCCGGTGACGAACGCGAGCGCCATGAGCACGGCGACCGTGTCCATCCCCATGGTGAGGAAGTTGGCGACCTGCATCACCGAGCTCGTGCCGAAGTCCGAGTCGTTGAGACCGACCCGGCTGCCGGAGAGCCAGAGCACCTTGAGGCCGATGTAGGGGAGCGCGCCCGCGATGGCGAGCAGCGAGATGATCCAGCGTCCCCGAGAGGCGGTTTCCATGGGCTCCACCCTGCTCCCGCTTCGCCGGGACCGCGTCCGGGCTTCTCCCTGACCCGACCCCGGGGTGTCCCTGACCGCAACCCGATCAGTCGGTGCTGGGGAGATCAGAACTGCGGGTTGTGCACCGAGCCGGCGACCGATAGGAAGAGTGACGGTGGTCCACGGCGGTTGGCTCAAGGAGTTGCTCGATGACGGAACTCGACTCTGTGCAGGACACGGGCGACGACCGGTCTGGGATCCTGCGTCCGCTGTGGACCTACACGGTTCCAGGGCTGGCCACCGGACTCGTCTTCGCCTGTCTCTCCTTCACGCCCTCGCTGCTGCCGCGGCCTCCGCTGTTCCAGGCGTTGGTGGCCGGTGTCGACCTGGCGCTGGGCTACGGGATCGGGGTTATTGGCGCGTGGGTTTGGCGCGCCTTCGCCGACCGCACCCCGCGGACTCCCCGGCCGCGCGCCTGGTGGTTGCTCAGCGTGGCCGCACTGGTGCTGATTCCGGTCAGCGTGGTGCTGGGTGTTCGCTGGCAGACCGAGGCCCACAAACTGGCCGCGACCGATCCCGACAACCCCACGTGGATGGTCCTCGTGCTGCCGGTGGCCGTCCTACTCGCAATCGTGCTGGTTGCGCTCGGACGCGGGATCCGCTGGGTCTACCGGACCTTCACCGGCTTCCTGGCCCGGATGATGGGGGCCCGGGCTGCGAAGGCGTTGGGCGTGGTGGTGCTCGCGGGGGGCAGCGTGCTGCTGGTCAGTGGCGTGCTCTGGGACGCTGCGCTCGCGTCGTTCGATGGGGCCTTCTCGGTCAGCAACCAGCAGACACCAGGTCGCATCGACCAACCGACCGGTCCGCTGCGCTCAGGAAGCGAGGAGTCGCTGGGGGACTGGGACACGCGGGGCCGGGAGGGGCGGGTCTTCGTCGGGTCGGGTCCCACCGCGGACGAGATCGCCGATCTCACCGGGGAGCCGGCGCTGGAGCCGATCCGGGCCTACTCCGGACTGGAGTCCGCCGAGGACGCCGAGGAGCGGGCGGACCTGGCCGTCGACGATCTCGAGCGCGCCGGTGGCTTCGACCGGGAGAGCCTGCTGGTGGTCACCACGACCGGTACCGGGTGGGTGGAGCCCAGTGCGGCGATGAGCTTCGAATACCTCACCGGTGGTGATTCGGCCATGGTGTCGATGCAGTACTCCTACCTGCCGTCGTGGCTCTCGTTCATGGTCGACAGTGAGCGAGCCAGGGAAGCCGGACGGCAGTTGTTCGACACGGTCTACGAGCGGTGGCTGGGCATGCCGGTCGGCGAGCGGCCCAAGCTCTACGTCTTCGGGGAGAGCCTGGGATCCTTCGGCGCGGAGACCGCTTTCAGCGGGGAGCACGACATGGCGACGCGTACGTCGGGAGCGTTGTTCGTCGGGCCGCCGAACTTCAACCCGCTCTACCGTTCGTTCATCGACGAGCGGGACAGTGCGTCGCCCGAGATCCGGCCGGTCTACCGCGAGGGACGGGTCGTCCGGTTCTCCAACCACGGCGAGACCGAGGTTGCGCCGCTTGGGGCCGAGTGGCGGGAGCATCGGGTGGTCTACCTGCAGCATGCCTCCGACCCGGTGGTGTGGTGGAGCCCCGACCTGATCCTGCGCCGGCCGGACTGGCTGGCGGAGCCGCGTGGGGACGACGTACCGGATTCCATGCGATGGATGCCGCTGGTGACCTTCTGGCAGATGTCTGCCGACCTGGCGCTCTCGTTCTCCACCGCGCCCGGGCACGGACACAACTACACGGGGGAGCACGCGGCAGCCTGGGCGGCGATCCTCCAGCCGGAGGGCTGGAGCAAGGAACGCGTCGAAGAGTTGCGGGACCTGGTCCTGGTCGAGCGCGGGTTCGCGCCGGCCAGATGAAGTGGCCAGATGAAGTGGCCAGATGAAGTGGCCGGTTGACGCGAGCAGGTGAAGCGCCCGAATCCCCTGAATCCAAGTGAAGCGAATCAATGAAATCTGAAAAAAAGAAGGTATGATCTTCAGATCATGGTAAAGAAGGAGACGCCTGCAATCGTCGTGATCGGTGACCTGGTCCGCTCTCGCGACGCACCCGATCGTGCGAACGTGCACGCCCGACTGCGTGCCGCGCTGGATGCCGTCAACGACGAACTCTCGCCCGACGACCCGTTGCGGGTGACCGCGGGAGATGAATACCAAGGCACGTTCGGGCGTCTGGGTGACGCGCTCGCGGCCACGCTGCGGCTCCGGCTGGCCCTGTTGCCCGAGTTGGACGTCCGTCACGGCATCGGGGAGGGGCCTGTCGTACTGCTCCAACGTGAGCCGCGCGTCGAGGACGGCCCGGGGTGGTGGGTGGCGCGAGCGGCCATCGAGGAGGCCGCGAGCAGGGGCGGCAAATCGGCGACGCGGGAGGTGCGCACCGCCTTCCATCGGGTCGAGGGTCTCGACGGACCAGAAGTCGAGATGGTCAACGCTGCGCTGATCGGGCGCGACGGGTTGGTCGGCGCCATGTCCGGCCGGTCGTTGTCGGTGCTTCGTGGTCTGCTGGCGGGACGCACCCAGCAGGAGATCGCTGCAGCGGAGGGTGTCTCCGCATCTGCGGTGTCCCAGCGGGTGCGCAATGACGGCGTTGGCCTGGTGGTCGCGATGGACGAGAGGATGAGGAGGGTGGGGTGAGCTGGATCGGTCTGCTGCTCATCGGGCTGGGGTTGACCGACCTCGCGTTCTCGGTGCGGCCGCGCACGTTCCTGGCGGGGGCGACGGGCGCAGTGTCAGTCCTGCTCCTGGGCCTCCTCGCAGACCTCACGACAGTCGCCGACCTGGTCGCGCTGGTGCTGATCGCAGTCGTGGCGTTCCTCTGGAGCCCCGCCGTGACCCGCGGCCTCGGGGGCGGATCCCCTGCGATGCCGTTGATTCTCGCAGGCGTGGCCCTGTCGCTGGTGCTCGTGCTCTCGGTGTACGCCGGCGCCGGCGGTGGCGCGTTCGGTCGCTGGCTCGACGGCGTGCCTCTGGGCGCCCTCCGTGGCATGGAAGTCGATGAGGCCCTGCTTCTCCTCGGAGCGGTCGCGATCCAGATGAGCACCGGCAACGTCCTGGTCCGGCTGGTGCTGGCGGCGACCGGCACTCTCAACCCCGCACGCCACGGCACCCGCGGCGACCCGGAGGTCCAGCTCAAGGGTGGTCGCCTGCTGGGTCCGATGGAGCGGCTGTTCATCCTGTGCCTCGGCCTGGCCGGGCAGCTCACGGCGGCCAGCATCGTGGTGGCGGCCAAGGGACTTCTCAGATTCCCCGAGCTCACTTCGCGTCGTGAGCAGGAGCGGATCCACCAGCTCACGGAGTATTTCCTGGTCGGCAGCTTCGTGAGCTGGTCGGTCGCCCTCTCTGCGCTGGTGCTTTTGGCGAGCTGAGGGCCTCGGCGACCTGATGACCTCGGCGACCCGTCACGCATCGACTTCGAGACGTCGGATGTCCACGTGGCGGTATCCGCCCGGAAAGGCAGGGTGTGTTTGGCAAGCGGCTCCGGGACCCGCCGGACGCTGCCGCCTGGCCCTCAAGGCTCCAGTCTCATCTAGGGTCTCGGCCAGGGCCGACCATCGCGGTCCTCGACGTCGGAGTTGAAGCGACGCAGCAGCGCGGCGAGGGTGGCCACGTCCTCGCCGGACCAGTCCCCGAGGATGTTGCGGAGGCCGTCGATGTTGGTTCGGCGCTCGGTGTTCAGCTGGTTCCGCCCGGCCTCGGTGATCAGGAACTTGCGGGCCAGACCGCCGTCCGGGTCGGGGATCCGGTCAACCAGTCCGGCGCGCATCATTGCGGCGGTCTGCCGGTTCAGGGTGGAGGTGTCGAGACCGAACGCGTCACTCAACCCGCCGATCGACATCGGGCCCTCGAGGTTGAGTCGGATCAGCAGCATGTAGGCGCTGCGTTCGAGGTAGGGCTTCCCGTCGGAAGTGCGCCGTGTGGGGGAGAGATGACGCCCCAGGAGCAGTGCCTCGAACTCGATCGCCTCGAAACGGTCGCCCACTTCTCGACTCCCCATCCTTTTCGCTCGCGTGCGCGTCACAATCCGGTCTGTGCGCGGCCATCAAAGTGTATCGTACATGATGTGTGCATGATGCACATAGTGTGTATAGTGCATCAACGTGTCCACCGCTACCGCAGGCCGCGTGCCGCCGGCCCCCCAGCCACCCGCCGTCTCGCCGAACGCCGTCGTTCTCGTCCTCTCCGTCGCCGGGATCATCGGTGCCCTGATGCAGACCCTCGTGGTCCCGTTGATCGGTGAGCTGCCGGCACTTCTGGACACCACCGCGTCGAACGCGTCGTGGGTCATCACCGCCACCCTGCTCACCGCCGCCGTTGCGACGCCGGTCAGCGGCCGCTTGGGCGACCTCTACGGCAAGCGGCGGATGATGATCGCCTGCGCCAGTGTCCTCGTTGTCGGCTCGATCGTCTGTGCCCTGGCCCCCACAGTCGTCCCGATGATCGTCGGCCGCGGATTGCAGGGCGTCGGCATGGGGCTGATCCCGCTCGGTATCAGCGCCATGCGCGACCTGCTCCCGGCCGAGAAGCTCGGCACCGCGATCGCCCTGATGAGCGCCTCGATGGGCGTCGGTGCCGCGCTGGGCCTACCGATCTCGGCGGCGGTCGCGCAGAACGCGAACTGGCGTGCGCTCTTCTGGGGGTCCGCGGTCCTGGCTGTGATCATCATCGCCCTCATCTTTGCGCTCATCCCGGCCACACCGGTCGCCTCGACCGGAGCCGGCTTCGACTACGCCGGTGCTGTCGGACTCGGTATCGGGCTGGTCTGCCTGCTGCTCGGCGTCTCCAAGGGTGCAGATTGGGGCTGGGGGAGCGCCACCACGGTCAGCCTTCTCGTCGGTGCCGTCGTCGCCCTGGTGATCTGGGGCTGGTTCGAGCTCCGGCGCAGCGACCCGCTGGTCGACCTGCGTGTCACCGCCCGCCCGGTCGTGCTGCTGACCAACGTGGCCTCGCTGGTCGTCGGCTTCTCGATGTATGCCCAGTCGTTGATCATCCCGCAGCTGATGCAGCTGCCCGTCGAGACCGGCTACGGCCTGGGGCAGTCGATGCTGCACATGGGCCTGTGGATGATGCCCGGGGGTTTCGCCATGATGCTGATCTCCCCGGTAGGAGCGAAGCTCTCCCGCCTGCGCGGTCCGAAGGTCACCTTGGTGGTCGGTGCGCTGATCGTCTCGCTCGGCTACGGCTCCGCGGTCTTGCTGATGGGCTCGATCTTCGGCCTGATGATCGCGGTCTGCATCTGCAGCGCCGGTGTTGGCTTCGCCTACGGCGCGATGCCGGCACTGATCATGGGCTCCGTCCCGATCTCGGAGACCGCATCGGCCAACAGCTTCAACACCCTCAGCCGTTCGGTCGGTACGTCGATCGCGGCGGCCGTGGTGGGCGTCGTACTCGCGCAGATGAGCGTTAATGTCGGCGGATATGCGTTGCCGACCGAGAACGGGTTCAGGACCGGCCTGCTGATCGGCGCGGGCGTGGGCCTGGTTGCGGCGCTGATCGCTATGACGATCCCGAGCAAGGCAAGCCACGATGCGGAGGAGCGCATCGAGCACGAGGTGACCGCGGCAGCCGGCTGACTCCCGGATTCCGGCCCAGTGTCGTGATTGGCTGGAGCGATGAACGGACGACAGATGGGCGGGTTCATCGGCGCGGTCGGGGGTTTGTCCTTCGTGCTGGCCAATGCCGGAGCGTTGCCGGGGGTGCTGGTGTTGCGTGTGGCGGGGGTGGCCGCATTCGTCGCCCTGCTCGCAATGCTGATCCTCCGCCCCCCGCCCGCGCCGCCGGAGCCCTCGCCCGGAGCGATACGTGTCTACTGGGCGTGCGTGGCGGGCGAGATTGCTGCCCTGCCTCTGGGCGCCGCAGGCTTTCGTGCGCTCGACCAGACGGACCTGGTGCCGGCCTGGGTGGTCCTCGTTGTCGGGGTGCACTTCGTCCCGTTCGCCTCAGCGTTCCGACTGCCGATGTTCCGTTGGCTGGGGATCACGATGATCCTGGTCGCCCTCAGCGGGATGGCGGTCACGCTGGCTGGCGTGGACGAAGGGGCGCGCGCCGCGGCCGCGGCGGCTGGGGTGGTTCTCTTCGGTGCCGTCTACGCCGGGTCGCGTGCGCACTCCTCGCCCGCGGCTGCTGCCGAGACCCGCGCCGGTGTGAGACGCCGTTGACGCCCTGCCGTGGGTGCCGGCCGAAAAGAATGGAAAGATGGGCGCCGAGCACGGGGCAACAGGAGGTAATCGATGTCGGAGCAGGACGACTACTGCGAGCTCTGTGATCTGCGGAAGAGCCAGTGCATCCACGGGATGCCGAAGCCGGTGGTCGAGCCCGAGGCCCCCCGGGTCCCGACGGCGCCGAAGGCGCGCAAGGCAGCGCCCCGCAAGAGCGCGTCGTCGCCCACATCCGCGGTCGCCACGCGTCGGGCGCCGCGCAAGTGGACCCCACCGACCGAGTTCGTGCAACACATCGTGGCGGTCCTCGAGGATGCCGGCGGCAGCCTGCCCGCGGAGGACGCGCTGGCCCGGATCGAGGAGCGGGTGAGCGACCAGTTGCGCCCAGGTGACCACGAGAAGTCCCCGCAGGGGGACCTCCGGTGGCGCACGGCGGCCCGCAAGGCCCGGCGTGAGCTGGTCGAAGCCGGTGTCGTCAGCGCCGACCGCCCCGGCATCTGGGAGCTCAAGGGCTGATCGCGGGGGCTCCCACAGGTGGCCGGGAGCAGATGCTCGCAGTCACTCAGGACAGAGCGTCGAGCAACTGTGCCTTCGACTTGCTCGACATCCCGGCCACACCCCGGATGCGGGCCTCTGCCCGGAGCTGGGCCACCGTCCAGGACTCATCGGGCACCACGAGAGTTCCATCGGGCGCAGCCACGTCAGGATCCGGTGCGGCTGAGGTCCGGTCCTGCAGCCGCGCCTGGGCGCGAGCGGCTGACCTGCGCTGAGCTTTCGCTTCCTTCTTCCATCGCGCGGCCTTCGTCCGGGCTTTGGCCAGCTTCTCCTCAGTCTGGATGAGCTCGCTTCTGAGGTCGAACAGGGACTTCTTCAGTTCCTTCTTCTTGCTACCCATCGACATGCCCCGTCCGATACTCGTGTGCTGATCAGTCCGATCCTCCGAAGGTAGCGCAGCCCGGTCGCGATGTCGTGGAGAGCGAACTGGTCGGCGTGCGATTCGCGTCCGCACAGTCCCAGGTTCACGCTTCGCCGACATCGGCGCGGCCACGATGCGACGCCGGTGGCTCGGTGAGCACCCGCAGCGCCAGCGACGTCGTCGCGACGACGTTGAGGTGACCGACCACCTTCGAGACCCGGTCCGGGTGGAGCGGCAGGAGCCCCGGGGTGCCCGGCACGTCCGGGGTCAACCCGAGATCCAGTTCGTCGCGTCCGGACATGATCTTGACGTTGAAGTCGTAGCGCTCCCGCGCGCCCGGAGCGGTCAGCCGGTTGAGCAGGGCGGAGCCCAGGCGGCGTACTCCGTTGTCCGCACACCACCCGTCGAGCGCGGCGACCATCGTGGCGCCCTCGGAGTGATCGATGTCGTGCCAGACCGCGTCCATCGAGCCCATCTGGGCGAGCAGGATCGGGGCGGTCTTCTCCCCGATGCCCGGGACTCCGGGGAGGTTGTCGCTGGCGTCTCCGCGCAATGCCGCGAAGTCGAGGTAGCTCTCCGCGGCGACGCCGTACATCGAGAACAGCCTGGCCGGGTTGAGGAGCGGGGAGTTCGCGATGCCGCCGTTGATCAGGCGCAGGACGGAGGTGTGCTCACTGACGTGGGCGAAGGCGTCGCGGTCGGAGGTGACCAGCACACTGTTCCAGTCGTTGTGCTGCGCCCAGGTCGCGGCGGAGGCGTTGACGTCGTCGGCTTCGAGGCCCGGGGGAGTCAACGTCGCCAGGCCGAGGGCGTCCAGCATGGAGCCCGCCCGCTCCAGCTGGTCGACCAGGTCGGCGTCCTTGGGTGCCCGCCCGGCCTTGTACTCCGGGTAGAACTTCTCGCGCACCGATGTGGTCCGGTCGTCCAGGCCGAAGATCACGGCGTCCGGGGCGAACTGGTCGATCGCCTCGATGATCTGGCGGAGCATCCCGTGCAGCGCCCACGCGGGGCGGTTGGTCTTGTCCCTGAGGTCGGTCTCGGCGCGCGCGTGGTGGTTGCGATGCAGCAGCGAGGGGGCGTCGACGGCGAGCAGCAGCCTGCGCTCGCGATGGACGGATTCGGTGTGTGACATGGGCTGAGAGCA
>JAKDNC010000113.1 GCA_030452025.1 Nocardioides sp.
CAGAAGTCGCAGATCCCGGTCATCGCCGACATCCACTTCCAGCCGAAGTACGTCTTCGCCGCGATCGACGCCGGTTGCGCCGCCGTGCGCGTCAACCCGGGCAACATCCGCAAGTTCGACGACCAGGTCAAGGAGATCGCCCGGGCCGCGAACGACGCCGGCACTTCCATCCGGATCGGCGTCAACGCAGGCTCGCTCGACAAGCGACTGCTGGAGAAGTACGGCAAGGCCACCCCGGAGGCACTCGTCGAGAGCGCAGTGTGGGAGGCCAGCCTCTTCGAGGAGCATGGCTTCCACGACTTCAAGATCTCGGTCAAGCACAACGACCCCGTCGTGATGGTGCGGGCCTACGAGCTCCTCGCCGAGCAGGGTGACTGGCCGCTGCACCTCGGCGTCACCGAGGCCGGGCCGGCCTTCCAGGGCACGATCAAGTCCGCGGTCGCCTTCGGGCACCTGCTAGGCAACGGCATCGGTGACACCATCCGGGTCTCCCTGAGCGCTCCGCCGGTCGAGGAGGTCAAGGTCGGGATCCAGATCCTGCAGTCGCTGAACCTGCGCCCACGTAAGCGCGAGATCGTCTCGTGCCCCAGCGGTGGCCGCGCTCAGGTCGACGTCTACAAGCTCGCCGAGGAGGTGACCGCCGGCCTCGACGGCATGGAGGTCCCGCTCCGCGTCGCGGTCATGGGCTGCGTCGTCAACGGTCCCGGTGAGGCCCGCGAAGCGGACCTCGGCGTCGCCTCGGGCAACGGCAAGGGCCAGATCTTCGTCAAGGGCGAGGTGATCAAGACCGTTCCCGAGTCCCAGATCGTCGAGACGCTGATCGAGGAAGCGATGCGGATCGCCGAGGACATGGAGCCCGTGGAGGGTTCCGAGGCCAGCGTCAGCGTCTCCTGAGGAGCGAGCATGGTCCAGGCACACGACTGGGAGTACGCCGGCCACGCCGGCCGGATTGCAGCCCGCACCTGGCCGAACCCCGAGGCCACCCACACGATCCTGCTCTGCCCCGGGTATGGCGAGCACATCGGCCGCTATCCGCACGTCGCCGACCACCTCGTCGCCCACGGCGCGGAGGTCCACGGCATCGACCATGCGGGCCACGGGCGCAGTGACGGAGAGCGGGTCCTGATCACCGACTTTGAGCAGGTCGTCGACGACCTTCATGCCCTCGCCCAGCACGAGAACGTGCGACGCGACCTCCCCGTCGTACTCCTCGGACACTCCATGGGCGGCATGATCGCGGCCCGCTACGCCCAGAGGTACGCCGACCAGCTGGCGGGGCTGGTGCTGTCCGGTCCGGTGCTGGGCCACTGGCAGCCAGCCTCCGACCTGGCCGGGCTCGACCAGATGCCCGACGAGCCGATCGACCCGTCGACGCTCTCGCGCGACCCGGCGGTCGGAGACGCCTACCAAGCCGACCCGCTGGTGTGGCACGGCCGGTTCCGCAAGGAGACCGTGACCGCGCTGCTGCGTTGCCTCGACACGATCACCGAGGCAGGGGCGCTGGGCGACCTGCCGACCGTGTGGCTGCACGGCCAGGACGACCCCCTGGTCCCGGTCGAGGGGACCCAGCAGGGCATCGGCACCCTGCGCGGCAGTGACTTCGCGGAAAAGCTCTATCCCGGCGCTCGTCACGAGATCCTCAACGAGACCAACCGGGGAGAGGTCCTCACCGACGTCGACCGGTTCGTCGCCGAGGTCGTCCGCTCACCTCGGTGAACCGAGCCCGACCAGTAGAGTCCCCTCGTGGTCTCCCGTGACGAAGTGCGCCCGCTCGGGCCTGACGACATGCGGGAGTTCCTTGCGCTGGCCAACCACGACCCGGTCGTCAACGTGTTCGCGGCCTACCGCGCCCGCACCACCCGCCTTGACCCGCGCTGGCTCGGTGGAAAGGTCTGGGGGCGGTTCGAGGACGACCGGTTGGTCGCGGGGCTGCACGTCGGCGCCAACCTGGTTCCCGTACAACTGCGTCCCGAGGACGTCGAGGCGTTCGTCGAACCGGCACTGGGCGGGCGCCGTACCGTCTCCACCATCGTCGGCCCGGCTGTCGCGGTCGAGCCGCTGTGGGAGGCCGTGGCGGATCGGTGGGGCAGGGTGCGGGAGACCCGTGCCCAGCAACCCCACCTCGAGCTGCTCGGCGCTCCTGCCTGCGCGCCCGACCCTGGCGTGCGGCGCACGACGATGGCGGATCTCGAGGCCGTCTACCCGGCCTGCGTGGCGATGTACACCGAGGAGGTCGGTATCTCCCCGGAGTCCGGCGGAGGGGGAGCGCTCTACCGGGCCAGGGTCACCCAGCTGATCTCCCGCGGTTGGCAATTCGCCCGCTTCGACGAAGCAGGCCGCGTGCTGTTCAAGGCGGAGGTCGCCTGTTCCTCGCCCTACGCAGCCCAGATCCAGGGGGTCTACGTCGCCCCCGATCGTCGCGGGGAAGGCCTCGCAACGCGAGGGATGGCCGCCGTGGGGGAGCTGGTCCGCGCCGAGATCGCACCGGTCGCCTCGCTCTATGTCAATGAGTTCAACCACGCGGCGCGGCGAGCCTACGAGAAGGCGGGCTTCGTGGAGACCGCCCGGTTCACCACGGTGCTCTTCTGAGTGTCAGTAGGCTTCGCAGCGTGAACATTCCCAAGGACGTCCTCGGCCTGGCCGGCATCTTCGCTGTCTCCGGCACCATCCACCTGGTCAAGCCGGAGGTCTTCGAACCGATCGTCCCCGCTTTCATCCCTGCCCGGGAGGCTGTCCATGCTTCCGGTGTCGTCGAGCTGGTCTGCGCGGCGGGACTGATGTCGCCGAGGACCAGAGGCATCGCAGGCTGGGCGAGCGTGGCGCTGCTGGCCGGCGTCTTCCCGGCCAACGTCAAGATGGCCAAGGACGCACGGCGGTCGAAGAAGCCGGCCTACAGGTACGGCACGATCGCCCGCCTGCCGCTCCAGGTCCCGATGATCCGGAGCGCGCTGAAGGCGGCCCGCGCCAGCTGACTGGTCGCTCAGCTGTAGAGCACCTCGAACCGTTCGAGCACGACCGGCAGGTCGTCGGAGACCGCAGCCGCGCCCTCGCCGGCGGACTGAGTGAAGAAGTCAGTGTGCACCTTCCGCCAGTGGGCCAGCGACCGGTCACCCTCGCCCTCGTCACGGGCATGGGCCTCGTCGACGTCGCCGAACGGCACCGTCCGGACCTCCGTCGTGGTGATCAGTGCCCGCGGGTGTCCGGCCCCGTCGGTGATGATCGACAGGCTGCCCACCGTCGGGAGCGGCTCGTCCTCGGCCTCGTAGTCGCGGGCCGCTGACGAGGTCGCGGTCTTGACGCCCTCGAGGACCAGCTGGAGCAGCTCGTCGGCCTGTTCCGCGTCGGCCCCGAAGGCCCATGCCGGTGGGCACAACGCCTCCTGGGCGTTGCCCCCGGCGTAGGCGCGCAACCGGTTCAGGTTGGCACGCACCTTGGCGTCTTCCCAGAAGGACTGGATCTCGGCACTCATGCGGGCAGCCTACGGGCCAGGTCGCGGCGTCCCCTCGAAACCCGGGTGAGCAAAGCAGCGCATGCCGGATAACCTTGCCCGCATGACTGAATCCACCGGGACCGCTCGCTCCGCGCGGGTCCTGCGCATGTCCCAGCTCTTCCTGCGCACACTCCGCGACGACCCGAACGACGCCGAGGTGCCCAGCCACCGGCTGCTCGTCCGTGCTGGCTACATCCGCCGGGCCGCCCCGGGGATCTACACGTGGCTGCCGCTCGGGCTTCGGGTCTTCCGCAAGGTGGAGAGCATCATTCGCGAGGAGATGGACGCAATCGGAGCCCAGGAGTTGCAGTTCCCGGCGTTGCTGCCGCGCGAACCCTACGAGGCGACCGGGCGGTGGACGGAGTACGGCGACAACCTCTTCCGACTCCAGGATCGCAAGGGCAGCGACTACCTGCTCGGGCCCACGCACGAGGAGATGTTCACCCTCGCGGTGAAGGAGCTCTACTCCTCCTACAAGGACCTCCCCGTGTGGCTCTACCAGATCCAGACGAAGTATCGCGACGAGGCACGTCCCCGCGCAGGGCTGATGCGCGGCCGTGAATTCACGATGAAGGACTCCTACTCCTTCGACACCACCGACGAGGGGCTCGACAAGTCCTACACCGCTCACCGTGCGGCCTACATCCGGACCTTCGACCGGCTTGGTTTCGACTACGTCATCGTCAAGGCCACCAGCGGCGCCATGGGTGGCTCGAAGTCGGAGGAGTTCCTTGCCCGCAGCACCGTCGGAGAGGACACCTTCGTGCAGTGCACCACCTGCGACTACGCCGCCAACGTCGAGGCAGTGGCCGTGCCCTCTCCCGCTGCGGTGAGCTGGGACGACTTCCCGGCCGCCCACGCTGAGGAGACTCCCGACACCCCGACCATCGAGAGTCTCGTCACTCACCTCAACGAGAGTTTCCCCCGGGATGACCGCGCCTGGGTCGCCGCCGACACGCTCAAGAACGTGCTGGTCGTCCTCAAGCACCCCGACGGCACCCGCGAACCCCTCGCGATCGGCCTGCCCGGTGACCGGGAGGTCGACCAGAAGCGTCTCGAGGGCCAGCTGGAGCCGATCGAGGTCGAGCCGATGAACGACGGGGACCTTGCCCGCCACCCCGGTTTGGTCAAGGGCTACATCGGCCCCGGTGCGCTGGGCGAGGCGAACAAGGACCCGAAGAGCTCTGCCATCAGATATCTCGTCGACCCGAGGGTCTCCGAGGGCACCCGCTGGGTCACCGGGGCCGACGTCTCCGGACAACACGTCATCGACCTGGTCGCCGGCCGTGACTTCGCGGCAGACGGGACCATCGAGGCGGCCGACGTGCGCGACGGCGACCCTTGTCCGCAGTGCGCCGACGGCACGCTGGAGGCCGCTCGCGGCATCGAGATGGGCCACATCTTCCAACTCGGCCGGATGTACGCCGAGGCCCTCGACCTCAAGGTGCTCGACGAGAACGGCAAGCTGGTCACCGTCACGATGGGCTCCTACGGCATCGGTGTCTCGCGTGCTGTTCCGGTCATCGCCGAGGACAACCACGACGAGCTCGGCCTCTGCTGGCCACGCGAGATCGCACCGGCCGATGTGCACCTCGTCGCCACCGGCAAGGACCCCGACGTGTACGCCGCCGCGGAGCGCATCGCTGCCGACCTGGCCAAGGCCGGCATCGAGGTCATCTTCGACGACCGTCCGACCAAGGTCAGCCCGGGTGTGAAGTTCAAGGACGCCGAGCTGGTCGGTGTGCCCACGATCGTCGTGGTGGGCCGCGGACTGGCCGACGACGGCACCGTCGAGGTCAAGGACCGCAAGAGCGGCGAGCGCGCCAACGTGCCGCTCGGCGAGATCGTCGGCCACCTCACCGATCTCGTCCGCAGCTGAGTGGCACGCGTTCGTGGGCATTCCGGGCTCGGTCCGGGCCGATCGCGCCCTCGTCGCGGTGCCGAGGAGCGCGATTCCGCAGCGGACCTGGCCGCGTCCCGCGGCTGGTGGGTCGGCCGGGGTGCGGAGGTCGCGGACCGGACCTTCGACCCGCGACTCGCCGCGGCGCGGGTGACCCCCAAGCGCTGTGACCTCTTCATCGAGGACGCTGCCGAGGGATTCGTCGCCGAGTCCTGGTCGATCAACGGACGCGCCCCGGGCTCGCCGCTCAGTGGAGCTGCGAGCCAACACGTCCTGCGGGTGTCGAGCCCCTCGACGCCCCGGTTCCTGGTCAGGGGGGTGCCCCGCAAGCATGAGCTGCGCTTCTTCCCCCGGGAGTTCCGCAACCAGAGCGGGTTCGTGCGCTACCACGTGCTGATGATGGTTGCGGGCGACTTCGCCGAGGTGCAGGACCGGCTGGCGCCGATGATCGAGGACATCAACCGCAGTCGCCTGTGGGTGGTCGGTCTGGACGGGGAGCTCGTCCTGATGTCGTCGAACGAGCCCGACGGCGCCGAGCTGGAGCGCCGGGTGGCGCTGGCGCGGGCGCTCGTCGCCGCGCTGGCCTGATCGGAGTCTGTGGGCCGGTCAGGTTCTGACGCTGAAAGGTTGCAGATCTATGCAGTGCAAGAACCTGCAAGCGGGAACCGGTTCACTTGCATGGAAATGTAGGCAAGGATCGTCTCGGAACCAGATGCTGACGCAGGTTCCGGTCCGGCCCGAGGAGGGTCTCGGGGCTTCCTCGAGTCGGACTTGGTGAGGATCGGCACAGGGCCCGGAAACACCATGGCAACGACCGGTGTGACCGGGCCTTGTCGATTTCAGCGGCAGGACCACTGAGTTCAGTAGCCGGGCATCGCCACAGGCTTGGCGCCCAGGCGAACCTCTCGGGTCGCGGCATCGACCAGAGCCCGGATCGCCCAGTCACGCCGGGTGCTCTCGGTGTTGCTGATCAGCACGGCATACGTCGAGGTGCAACGGTTCTCGACCTGCCGCGCGGCTGTTCGGACCTGGCTCGGGTTGCGTACCTCGTTGGGCAGCTCATAGGCCACATCGGCAGGCACCGGCGTCCCGGCGTCGTCGCGGATCCAACGCATCAGCTGGTCGCGACGGGACCGGTGCAGCGCATAGGCGGTGGACACCTCGTCGTAGAGGGTCGGCTCGGCTGACTGCGAGGTCTGGCCGCCGAGGACCCCGTAGATCCACACGGCGGCGTGTTCGCCCGCCAGTGCCGTCTGCATCGCGGCGGTCATGCCTGGCCGCCGACCTTGGTCGCCTTGAGGAGGATCAGGTGCTGCGCGACCCCAGCGGACATGCTGGCCAGGGTGCTGGCAAGCGATCCGCTGGAGGCCTGACCTGCCAGGCCGGTCAGGGTGCGCTGCAGCGAGCGCTCCTGACGCGTGACGAGGTCCAGCGCGGGCCTGTCGCCGTCCGGGACTTGCTTGCCCCTCCTGGGAACCGGTTCGATCTCGCCGCCGAGGGTGGTCGTCTGCTCACGGTGCAGGTTGGTCAGCCCGGCCAGCGGGGTGGAGAGCCCGATGTGCTTGCGGGCGACGTGGTCGACCAGTTCGTAGGCGGTGTTGATGGCCTCCAGCGCCTCTGCGACGAACTTGTCGTCGGCCGCGACCGCCGGCTCGGTCTGTTCGGGGGTGGCCTCCTCGCTGCCGTCGTCGGTCCACTTGCAGCCGGCGATCAACGCCAGCGGCGCTGCGGCGAACGTCGTACGACGAAGCACGGACTGGCGCAGGGGACTCGAGAGCAGCACGCCGTGACTCTAGACGAACCGATCGGGTGGCCGGGTGGCTGGCCTTGGGGCTGACTACGGCTAGGGTTTGGACTCGACAACAGCACAAGGAGGTCGCAACCCGTGAGCAGCGCCAAATCTGACGCCACCAGGGATCGTATCGAAGCCGAGCTCGTCGACCCCCTCGCCAGTCTCGGCTTGGACGTCGAAGCCGTGGAGGTCACGCCGGCGGGCAAGCGGCGTGTGTTGCGCGTCGCCGTCGACAAGGACGGGGGAGTCACCCTCGACGACATCGCCGAAGCCACCCGTCAGGTGAGCTCAGTGCTCGACGCGTCAGACGTGATGGGCGAGCAGTCCTACACCCTCGAGGTCACCTCCCGCGGCGTTGATCGCCCGCTGACGCTCCCGCGCCACTGGCGCCGCAACGCCGACCGCTTGGTCAAGGCATCGCTGGTCGAGGGCGGCGAGATCGAGGGACGCATCGTCGATGCCACGGACACCGCCACCACCTTGAGGGTCGACGGAACCGAGCGTGAGGTTGCCTATGCCGACATCGCCAAGGCCAAGGTCCAGATCGAGTTCAACCGCAAGAATGAGGACGCCTGATGGACATTGACCTGAGCATTCTGCGGCACCTGGTCGCCGAGAAGGAGATCTCCTTCGAGGTCCTCGTCGAAGCCATCGAACAGGGCCTGCTGACCGCGTACCACAAGAGCCCCGGTGCGCAGCCGCGTGCGCGCGTCGAGCTCGACCGCAAGAGCGGTCATGTGACCGTCTACGCCGTTGACGTGGACGAGGAGGGCAACCGCAGTCCGGAGTACGACGACACCCCCGAAGGCTTCGGCCGGATCGCAGCGACCACGGCCAGACAGGTGATGCTGCAGCGGTTGACCGCTGCCGAGGATGACATCAAGTTCGGCGAGTTCTCCGGCAAGGAGGGCGACATCATCTCCGGTGTCATCCAGCAGGGCCGCAATCCTGACGACGTGATGGTCGACCTGGGTCGGCTCGAGGCGATCCTGCCGCTGGGGGAGAGGGTCCCGGGTGAGACCTACGACCACGGCAGCCGCATCAAGTGCATGGTGATCTCGGTGCGCAAGGGCATGCGTGGCCCCCAGATCACGCTCTCGCGCAGCCACCCGAACCTGGTTCGCAAACTCTTCGCGCTCGAGGTTCCCGAGATTGCGGACGGCACCGTCGAGATTGCCGCGATCGCCCGTGAGGCGGGTCACCGAACCAAGATCGCGGTCCACTCCAGGATCCCGGGAGTGAACCCGAAGGGCGCCTGCATCGGGCCGATGGGGCAGCGTGTGCGAAACATCATGTCCGAGTTGCACGGCGAGAAGATCGACATCGTCGACTGGTCTGAGGATCCAGCCGAGCTGGTCTCGCACGCGCTCTCGCCTGCCCAGGTCAGCTCGGTGGAGATCCTCTCGCTCGAGCAGCGGTCCGCGCGGGTCGTCGTACCCGACTTCCAGCTCTCGCTCGCGATCGGCAAGGAAGGGCAGAACGCCCGCCTGGCGGCCCGCCTGACCGGATGGCGGATCGACATCCGGTCTGATGAGGTGCCGCCCGAGGAGTGAGCCGGAGGTACGCCGAGGTACGAGGTGTGTCGGAGGTGAGCCCCGCAGGGGTGGTGCCAGGTGGGAGGTGCCGCCCGAGGAGTGAGCCGGAGGTACGCCGAGGTACGAGGTGTGTCGGA
>JAKDNC010000860.1 GCA_030452025.1 Nocardioides sp.
TACTGGGGATGGGGATGGCAATGGGCTCTCAACTCGTGCCAGACCACCGCGCTTATTGCTGCAGTTGCGGCCGGTGCCGGCAGTTTCGGAGCCGCCAGCGCAATTCTGTTGGCCATTCCTCCGACCGCACCGGCAGCAGCCATTACCTTCGCGGTAGGAACTGTCGTGGCTGCCGGAGGCCTATTCCTCGCAGCATGTCAGGCAGCCAGTTACGGGGTGCACGCGACCTACCTCAACATCAATAATGCGGGTGCTCCCGGATGCTGGGGGCAATGATCATGCCCAGCACACGACGCCCTTGGCACGAAGATTCCCGCTGGCTTCGAGTAGTTGCGATCGCGAGCGGACTGTTGTGCCTCGCGGGCACGGTGGGAGCTATCGGAACCCTCATGGAGACTGAATTCGGGACCAGCAACGCGTCACTTTCAGTGCTGACATGGGCCGTCCTGGTGACAGGCATCGGCTCCGGTGTAGTTGTGAGCAGTTTGATGGCACGCAACCGCCGCAGGACGGTCGAAGGCGGTCGTAGTCACGGTCACGACGGCGAATAGGAATCGGGAATATCTCGGCCACCATTCAGCGTGCTCATGCAGCATACCCATTACTGCATGAGCACGCTGCGCGGGATCGTCCGCGTCGGCCGGGCCCAGCGCACCGACCGAGGTGTCGGCGCTAGTGCGTATCTGACAATGCCTCCGTCCAGGCGATGACAGCGTCGAGGAGCACGGCGGTGCGGTGAACGGTGGCCTGCTTGCCCTAGCGGGTGGCGGGGCCTTAACGGGCTCATCGCATTTGAGGGTGTAGTTGAGGTCTGAATCCGCCGCTCTCGAGGAGTGATCTGGCGACATAGTTCGTCAGGTTTCGGAAGCCGAGGGCGGAGCCGCGGAGGTGTTCGAGGCGACCGTTGATCGCTTCGGTGGGTCCGTTGCTCGTGCCAGGTCGGTCGAAGTAGGCGAGCACGTCCCTTGCGCGTTGCTTGAGGGTGCGCCCGAGCCTGCGGATCTCGACGAGAGCTGCGGGAACGCCGGTGATGACCGAGTCGATGACGGCTTGCATCATCTGCTTGCCCTTCTTCTTGTCGGGTTCGCGGTAGGCGGCGATGATGCGCTGGTAGATGCCCCAGGTCGCTTCGACCTCGACATGATCATCACCCTGGAACAGTGCTTTCAGGCGTGCGCGTTGCTTGTCGGTGAGGAGGTCGTCGCCGGTGTGCAGAGTGCGGCGAGACGTGTAGAGCGGGTCGCCGGAACGGCCACGATGCCCGAGCGTGGCCTGTTGAACGCGCTGCCGGCACCGGTCCAGACCATCGCCGGCGAGACGGACAACATGGAATGGGTCCATCACCGCGACGGCGTCAGGGAGCTCTTCCGCGGCGGCGGTCTTGAATCCGCTGAATCCGTCCATCGCGACGACCTCGATCCCGTCCCGCCAGGTCTGCGGGCGGTCAGCGAGCCACTGCTTGAACACGGCTTTCGAGCGTCCCTCGACCATGTCCAGTAGCCGTGCCGGTCCCGTCTTGTTGCGTGTTGGGGTGAGGTCGATGATCACGGTGACGTATTTGTCGCCCTTGCGGGTGTGACGCCAGACATGCTCATCGAC
>JAKDNC010000114.1 GCA_030452025.1 Nocardioides sp.
CGAGGACCCCATGACGAACCTGAGCAACAGCAGCAATCAGCAGAAGCCCAGCGGCCTGCCGTTCGAGCGATACACCCCATTCGTGCCGGTCGACGTGCCGGACCGCACCTGGCCGACGCAGAAGATCACCCGGGCGCCCCGCTGGCTCTCCACCGACCTGCGTGACGGCAACCAGGCGCTGATCGACCCGATGACCCCGGCCCGCAAGCTCACCATGTTCGAGCTGCTGGTCAAGATGGGCTACAAGGAGATCGAGGTCGGCTTCCCGAGCGCCAGCCAGACCGACTTCGACTTCGTCCGCAAGCTCATCGAAGAAGATCGGATCCCCGACGACGTACAGATCTCCGTGCTGACTCAGGCCCGCGAGGACCTGATCGAACGCACCGTCGAGTCGCTGATCGGCGCCCACAGGTCGACGCTCCACCTCTACAACGCCACCGCGCCGCTCTTCCAGCGGGTCGTGTTCGGGGTCACCCCAGACGAGTGCCGCAACATCGCGGTCCGTGGCACCGAGATGGTGATGAAGTACGCCGAGGAGCTGCTCGGCGACCAGGTCGGCAGTGACCGGTTCGGCTACCAGTACAGCCCCGAGATCTTCACCCAGTCCGACACCGACTTCGCGCTGTCGGTCTGTGAGTCGGTCTCCGACGTCTGGCAGCCCGAGGCCGGCCGCGAGATCATCCTCAACCTGCCGGCGACCGTCGAGATGTCGACGCCGAACACCTACGCCGACCAGATCGAGTACTTCGGCCGCGGCCTGACCCGCCGTGAGCACAGCGCGATCAGCCTGCACCCACACAACGACCGGGGTACGGCGGTGGCCGCGACCGAGTTGGCCCTGATGGCCGGAGCCGACCGCGTCGAGGGTTGCCTGTTCGGCCACGGTGAGCGCACCGGGAACGTCGACCTGGTCACCCTCGCGATGAATCTGTTCAGCCAGGGGATCGACCCGCAGGTCGACTACAGCAACATCGACGACGTACGCCGCACGGTGGAGTACTGCACCAACCTGCCGGTGCACCCACGCCACCCCTACGCCGGGGACCTCGTCTACACCGCCTTCTCCGGCTCCCACCAGGACGCGATCAAGAAGGGGCTGGAGGACCTCGACAAGCGCGCTGCGGAGCAGGGTGTCCCGGTCCAGAAGATGGACTGGGAGGCGCCCTACCTGCCGATCGATCCGAAGGACGTCGGGCGCAGCTACGAAGCGGTGATCCGGGTCAACAGCCAATCCGGCAAGGGCGGAGTGGCCTACCTGCTCAAGAGCGAGCACAACCTGGAGCTGCCGCGCCGTGCCCAGATCGAGTTCAGCCGAGTGGTCCAGCAGCGCACCGACTCCGACGGCGGCGAGATGACCGCGGAGGTCATCTGGAACGTGTTCCGCAGCGAGTACCTCGAGCGGGAGACCCCGCTGAAGCTCAACTCGGTGCACAGCTCCTCCGCGGCGGGGGAGAAGGACCAGCTCGACGTCAATGTCTATGTCGACGGCAAGATCCGGTCCCTGAGCGCCAGCGGCAACGGCCCGATCAACGCCTTCACCAACGCGCTCAACGAGCTCGTCGAAGCCGAGCAGACCGCGGGCAACCCGGCGTATGCCGAGCGCGGTGACGTGCGCGTCCTCGACTACCACGAGCACGCGATGTCGGCCGGCGGCGACGCCATCGCGGCGGCCTACGTCGAGTGCGCGGTGGGGGACCAGGTCCTGTGGGGTGTCGGTCTGGATGCCAACATCGTCACCGCGTCGCTGCAGGCCGTGGTGTCGGCAGTCAACCGGGCCTGAGCCCCGTCAGTCGGGCAGCACCATCTCGTCGACCAGCAGGCCGGATCCCTCTCGGACGGGTTCGGCCCTGCCGGTGGCGACGAAGCCATAACGCTCGTACGCCGTCCGGGCAGCGGCGTTGCCCCGGGTCACGTCCAGCACGACTCGTCGCCCCTGGCCGCGGATCTGGCGGACGAGTTCGTCGAGGACCATGCGCGAGAGCCCCATCCGGCGAAACTGCGGGGCGGTCCACATCGCGATGATGTGCGCCCACTCCTCGCCGCCGTGGAAGGCGCCGCCCATGGCAGCGGGGGTGCCGTCGACGAAGGCCACCACCGGCGTCGCCATGAGCCGGTCGCGCCAGTCTGCCTCGGAGAAGCACTGCTCCCGGGCCGAGGTCGACCCGAAGGAATCGGGTGCATCCGCCAGGGAGCGCAGGCGCAGGTCGCGCCACGTCTCCCAGTCATCGGGCACCAGGCTCCGGATCGTCACGGCTCTCACGTCGCGCCTGCCTGCTCCGCGTCGTACCTCCCGCGGACGGAGTCCCGCATCTGCTCGATGTTCTCGCGCAGGACGTCGCCCACCAGCTCGTCGGTGCGCGGGTCGTTGAGGACCTCCATGACCAGCCGGAAGACCGTGTCGCTGACCAGCCGCACGACGTCGTCGTGGAACGGCAGGAACTTCAGCCGGCCGATCTGCTGGTCCTTCTTGACCAGCTCCACAATCATCGAGTCGAGCTCCGCCCGGTTCTCCTCGAGCGCCGCGGCGACGTTCCGGGTGTAGGCGCCGGTCTGCAGGACTGCGGTCACCTCGTCCATCACCGCGATCGTCACCGGCCGCTTGATCGCCTCGACGATGGTGTTGGTGAACCGGGACACGAGCGCTGCAGTGACCCGATCGCCGAAGGCGCGATCCGCGGCCCGTCCCAGGCGGGCCAGCACGACCACGATCCTCAGCAGCCGGAAGCCCCGGAAGGCCGGGTTCGAGATGGGGATCATCCCGAGCACCTCGTACCAGTACTTCAGGGGGAACTTCCAGCCCTCATGTGAGCGGCGCCAGCGCCACGCGAACTCCAGGGCGAAGATCGCGCAGATGACGTAGTCACCGATGATCACCCTGTCCGCAGTCTCCTGCGGCACGTCCCAGAAGGTGATCCAGCTGAGCAGCGCCACGGAGACGATCGCGAGCACCAGCATCGCCCAGTCGGCGATGCCGACGGGCGGCTTGCTGGGGTAGTTGCTCAGGGGCGGCGGCTTACGCCTGGACTGCTGGTCCGTCCCGGACTGCGTGGTCGACATGGGCGACACTCTTTCACCGCCGTCCGAGAAAGTTCGACCTACCATGGCGTGGTGCGAGTCGAGAGCCTGCGCAGGTATCCCGTGAAGTCGTGTGGAGGCGAAGACCCCGACACGGTCCTGGTCGATGCCCGCGGACTCGCCGGTGACCGGCTCTGGGCGGTGGTCGACGTGGAGGGCAAGCTCGCCTCCGGGAAGGACTCACGCCGGTTCCGGCGCAGGGACCCGGTCTTCGACCTCCAGGCACGCCTGGTCGGTCAGGTCCCGGAGGTCCGGCTCCCGCAGAGCGAGTGGACCCGGGTGGACGAGCCGGGTGCGGACGCCTGGGTGAGCGGCCACTTCGGCGCACCCGTCGCGTTCCGGGAGGAGGGCGAGGTCAGCCACATGGACGCGGGGCGGGTCAGCATCGTCGGGAGCGCGACGCTCGCCGCGATGCGGGAGGCGGACGCGCGCAGGTTCCGCGCCAACCTGGTGGTGGAGACCGACACCCCATGGATCGAGGAGACCTGGCTCGACGCGGACCTCAGGATCGGTGAGGTGGTGCTTCGTCCGGTGCAGCGGATCCAGCGGTGCCGGATGGTCGACATCGCCCAGGACGGCGTACCTCCGCGGCCTGGCCTGCTGAAGTCCTTGGCCCGAGAGCGTGACCTCCACCTGGCGGTCTATGCCGACGTGGTGCAGCCGGGCCGGTTGACCCGCGGGGACGACGCGGTCGTGATCTAGCATCCTGCCCATGCCCCGTTCCGCCCTCGTCTCCGAACGCATCGGCCAGTTCTTCGTGGGGGAGGATCGCCTCGAATACACCGAGTACGGCGCCGGGGAACGCTTGGTCGTCCTGCTGCACGGCCAGCTGATGCTGCGTCGGATGTGCCAGCCGCTGGCGCGTGCACTCGCTGCCGAGGGGATGCACGTGATCACCCTGGACCTGCTGGGTCACGGTCGCTCCGACCGCCCTGCGGACCCGATGGTCTACTCGATGACCTCCTTCGGAGAACAGGTCGTGGCGCTGCTCGACCACCTCGGCGCCGACCGGGCCGTCATCGGCGGGACATCGCTCGGGGCGAATGTCTCCCTCGAGGTCGCCGACATCGCGCCCGAGCGGGTGCAGGGTCTGCTGGTCGAGATGCCGGTCCTCGACAACGCGGTGGAGGTCACGCTGATGACCTTCGGGCCGATGCTGATCGCCGCACGATACCTGCCGATCAGCGTGAAGGCGGTGCGTGCGATCACCCGCCAGGTGCCGCGCGGACTCGTGCCGTTCTGGGCCGGGATCGCCCTGGACACGTGCGACCAGCGGGCCGCGCCGATGGCCGCCGTACTCCACGGGACAGTCTTCGGGCGGTTCGCCCCGTCGGCCCTACTTCGCGGCCGGATCGCCGCCCCCACCCTGGTCGTGGGGCATCCAGCGGATCCGATCCACCCGGCGGCCGACGCGGCGATCCTGGCCGAGGAGATCCCCGGAGCCCGGTTCCTCAGAGCGAAGAGCATCCTCGAGTGGCGGTTCTGGCCCGACCGGCTGGACGCCGAGGCGATCTCGTTCGTCGAGGAGTGTTGGGGGACACGGCCGAGTGGGCGTCGTTCGCTTCCCTGAGCCGGGCACAATGGGGTCATGCCCCTCTATCGCGCCGAAGCTGTCGTGCTCCGGACCCACAAGCTGGGGGAGGCCGACCGGATCATCTCGTTGATGACCCGGTCCCACGGCCTCGTGCGTGCGGTGGCCAAGGGCGTCCGTCGGACGACCTCGCGGTGGGGTTCACGGCTGGAGCCCTTCACCCACGTCGACCTGCAGCTGGCCGAGGGACGCAACTTGGACACGATCACCCAGGCCGAGACGCTCACGCCGTTCTCGTCGACGTTGGGTGCCGATTACGAGCGCTACACCGCGGGAACTGCGATGCTCGAGACGGCGGAGCGGCTGATCGTGGACGAACGCCAGCCCTCGGTGCAGCAGTTCCTGCTGTTGATCGGGGGGCTCCGGGCGATGACGATGCCGGAACGACGCCCCGGCCAGGTGCTCGACTCCTACTTCCTGAGGTCACTGTCGGTGGCTGGCTACGCGCCGTCCTTCGACTCCTGCGCGCGTTGTGACGAACCCGGTCCGCACCGCTGGTTCAACCCGGCGGCGGGCGGGATTCTGTGTCCTCGCTGCCGGCTGCCCGGATCCGCGAGCCCGCAGCAGGAGACCGTGGAGGTGCTCGGTGCACTGCTGGCGGGGGACTGGGACCTGATCGACGCCGCAGAACTGCGGAATCTCAGGGAGGCGACCGGGCTGGTCTCGGCCTACCTTCAGTGGCATCTCGAGCGCGGACTGAGGTCGCTGGCCCACGTCGAGCGCTGAGCGGGGCCGAGGTCGGCTACCGAGGGCCCTCGGTCTGCTTGGCCCAACCGTCGACGGTGTTGTTGAACCGGGTGATCGCGCGCAGGAACTCCTCGCGCTCGGCAGCTGTCCACTCCTTCAGGATCGCGTCCAGCACCCCACGACGCCGGATGCGGGCCTCGGTCACGGCGCTCTGGCCCTCGCCGGTGAGGGAGAGGACCGACGCGCGCCGGTCGGTCGTGTCGGTGACCTTCTCGGCCAGACCGAGGCGTACGACGGTCTGGACCTGACGCGTGATCGTGGAGGGATCGAGGTGGAAGCGGTGCGCGATTGCGCCGAGCCGCTGGGGTCCCTCGTCGTCGAGCAGACAGAGGATTCCATAGGTGGATCGCTCGAGCAGCGCCTCGCCGGTGGCGGTCCGGACCTGGATCGCCTGGGTGGCGCGCAGCATCGTGAAGAGTTGCGCCTCGATCTGATCATTCGGATTGCCCACGAGTCGAAGCATAGGACCTTGATCGTCCACGCATAGGGTGGACGTGTGAGTCGATCGGTCCGTCCGCCCCATCCGCACCCCTCCGGCGCCACCCCGCCGCCGATTCCGAGGGAACTCGTCCCCGAGCACGTCGCCATCGTGATGGACGGCAACGGTCGCTGGGCCAAGGAGCGCGGGCTGCCCCGCACGACCGGCCACGAGCAGGGAGAGTCGTCGCTCTTCGACGTGGTCGAGGGGGCGATCGAGATCGGCGTGAAGGCTGTGTCGGCGTACGCCTTCTCGACGGAGAACTGGTCACGCTCGCCCGACGAGGTCCGATTCCTGATGGGGTTCAACCGGGACGTGATCCGGCGTCGTCGCGACGAGATGCACGAGCTGGGTGTGCGCGTGCGCTGGGCCGGGCGCGCCCCACGACTGTGGAAGTCGGTGGTCAAGGAGCTCCAGATCGCCGAGGAGATGACGAAGGAGAACAAGGTCTTCACACTGACGATGTGTGTCAACTACGGGGGCCGGGCCGAGGTGGCGGACGCAGCACGCTCGATCGCCCGTGAGGTCGAGGCCGGCCGGTTGGATCCGAAGAAGGTCGATGAGAAGACCTTCGCCAAGCATCTCTACGTCCCGGATCTGCCGGACGCCGACCTCGTCTGGCGCACGTCAGGGGAGCAGCGCCTGTCGAACTTCATGCTGTGGCAGGCGGCGTACTCCGAGTTCGTCTTCACCGACGTGCTCTGGCCCGACGTGGACCGGCGCCACCTGTGGCAGGCGATCGACACCTACGCACGTCGCGACCGGCGCTACGGCTCGGCCTGAAGGCGTGGACAACTTCTGGCTGTGGGTAGCGGCGCTGCTCAGCAGCGCCTGGGTCATCGCGGGCATCGCGCTGCGGGTCGCGGCGCTGGGGATCATCCCCGGGAACCGCAAGCCGTCGACAGGGATGGCGTGGCTCCTGGTGATCCTGTTCGCACCACTGGTCGGGCTGATCGCGTTTGCGTTCTTCGGGAGCTCGCGGCTGGGGCGCCGACGGCACGATCGTCAAGAACGCGCTCATCGGGCCATCGCCGAGCGCAGCGGGGGACACCCTGATCGGGTGGAAGTCGCGGGACACCTCGGCTCGATCGTGGCGCTGAACGAGAAGCTCGGTTCCATGCCGCTCACCGGTGGGAACCATGCGGAGCTGATCGAGGACTATGCCGGCTCCATCGAGGCGATGATCGCGGCGATCGGGACCGCGGAGCAGTTCGTCCACGTCGAGTTCTACATCACCGCCCTCGACGAGGTGACCCGGCCGTTCTTCGACGCCCTGGACGCCGCGACCAGTCGGGGCGTGCACGTGAAGCTGCTCTTCGACCACTTGGGCTCGCGCGCGATTCCCGGGTACGACGAGCTGGTCGAGCGGCTCGAGGCATCTTCGATCGATTTCCGTGCGATGCTTCCGCTGCAACTGTTCAAGGGGCGCTACCGCAGACCGGATCTGCGCAACCATCGCAAGCTGGTCGTGGTCGACGGCCACCTGGGTTTCATGGGCTCGCAGAACCTCACCGAGCCGTCGTACAACAAGGCGAAGAACCGCAAGCGCGGACGCACCTGGGTGGAGCTGATGGTGCGGCTTCGGGGGCCGGTAGTGGCCGAGCTCGACGCCGTCTTCGCTGCCGATTGGTACACCGAGAGTGATGAGCTGCTCACGGTGACGCCGCCCTCGCCGCCCGAGCACGCCGAGGGTGCGGAGTCGGCGGGATTGGCCTGCCAGCTGGTGCCGAGTGGACCCGGGCTGGTCGCGGAGAACAACCTGCGGCTCTTCGGCGCGCTGATCCACGCCGCGCAGCGGCGGGTGTCGCTGACGAGTCCGTACTTCGTGCCCGACGAGTCGCTCCTCTATGCAGTGACCACGGCGGCCCATCGTGGCCTGGAGGTGGAGCTGTTCGTGAGCGAGGTCTCCGACCAGTTCATGGTCGGACACGCGCAGAATTCCTTCTACCGGGCGCTGCTCGAGGCAGGAGTGCGCATCCACCGGTACCCGGCGCCGTACGTCCTGCATGCGAAGCACTTCACGATCGACGACTCGGTCGCGGTGATCGGGTCGAGCAACATGGACATGCGCTCGTTCGCGCTCAACTACGAGATCTCGCTGATGCTGCTGGGCCCCGGGATCGTCGGACAGATGCGCGCCGTGGAGGACCACTACCGCGAGCTCTCCTCCGAGCTGACCCTCGAGGAGTGGGCCCGGCGATCCGCTCCGGCGAAGTACGTCGACAACGTGATGCGGCTGACCTCCGCCCTGCAATAGCCGAGTCGGCACGAACTGACTCCCGGGACCCTCGAGTCGGCACGAACTGACTCCCGGGACCCTCGAGTCGGCACGAACTGACACGGAATTTTCGCCTGTATCCACAGGCCCCGATGGGCGGATTGTCGTGGCCCTGCCGGCATGGGAACTTCGTGTTCATGACATCACTGCCCCAGCTCATGACTGATGGAGCGTTCCCCCTGTCGCTCGCCGAGCCCTTCACACGGGCTGAGGCGAACGCGGCCGGGATCTCCGATCGGCAGTTGCGCCTGCTGGTGCAGCAGTGTTTCCTCAGGAACCCGATCCGTGCTGTCTATGTCAGCTCGCTGCTCCGAGATGACCTTTCGCTGCGTGTCCGGATCCTTGCCAAGGTCGTGCCGAAGGGGTGCTTCGTCGCGGATCGGACCGCTGGCTGGTTGCACGGCGCGAACATGATCCTCGCTCCAAACGACCATCTGATGACGCCTCACGTCTCCGTGTTTCATCCCGCGGGACATGGCCGCACACGACTCGAGATTGTGAGTAGTGGTGAGCGGGAGGTCCGACCGGAGGACCTGATGTGGCTCGATGGCTTGCTGGTGACCAACCCGTTGCGTACGGCGCTCGATCTCGGGCGCTGTCTGCATCGGGCTCAGGCGCTAGCTTTCGCCTGTCGAGTCAAGAGTGAGTTCGGGCATGCGGTAGTCGCCGGGT
>JAKDNC010000861.1 GCA_030452025.1 Nocardioides sp.
CGAGGCCGCCGAGATCTTCGTCAGCCCGCGCTTGTCGACCGCGTCGAAGTCGGGGACGTCGAACTCGTCCTCACCCGACAGCGGTGCGCCCGTGTCGAGCGTTCGCCCGGTCGCGAATTCGCGGGCCGGCCGATCGGCCTTGTCCCAGGTGTCGAGGTTCATTGCAATGTCACGCAGCACCAAGGTCGTTCCCCCGCGCATCCACTCTGGCAGATGCGTGCCGAGGTCGTCCGGCGGTTGTCCGCGCGCGGAGAAGACCGGATCTGCTTGTCGGGCGCCCTGTCCCCAGATGATGCGCGCGAAGTCCTCGGACCCGGGCCCGGGATTGGCCGTCCCGTCCAACTGTCCGAAGAGGTTCCGCTGGGTCTGTCCCTCCCCCTGACTGCCATAGGAACGGCGAAACCCGTCTCTCTGCCAGGCCACCTCGGCGAAGTTTCGGGAATCTTTGAACAGCATTCGCCGGGCATGCGCCAAGGTCAGCGGATCGTCGCCGCAGATCTGCAGGAGCAGATCCCCGGTGCACCGGCCGGGATCAAGGCCATCGATCGGGAACTTCTCCAGCGGGGCCAACCATGTCGGCACTGATTGCTCACCCGCCAGCTCAACGAGCCCGGACCCGAATCCGAATGTGACGGTCAGGCGCGCCGGCTCGTGGGCGAGTTCGGGTTCGGAGTCGGCCAGCGGCCCGCTGCCCTGAGTCAGGGCGGCGGCATCGGCGGTGAGCAGCCTCAGCCAGCGCGTCACATCTGCGGCCTTGATGCCCGGTTTCAGCCTCAGCGCCAGGAAGTGCGCATGCGCCTGGGGTGGGGTTTCGACCCCGGCCTGATGAGGGGCGTAGAACGGTTCTGTCACCGGCCCGTTGGCTCCGTTGAGATCTCGTGAGGGTGTGGCCTCGGCGCGACCTGCTCCACCGCCTCGGCCCGCTCCGAAGCCCGCGACGGCGCCGACGACTCCTGTTCCGCCGGCCGCGGCCGCCGACGCGATCAGGTGTCGGCGGCTGAAGCCATGCTTGCGGGAAGAGGTGTCTCTGGGCTCGGGCTCAGTGGTCACCGCTGTCCCCATGATCCATCTCGTCGTGGTCCATGTCCTTGTGGTCGGCCCCGGCGCCGTCATCATCGGCCTCACCCGGGGCATAGTTCTCCTGTGCCCCGGAGTAGTCCTTGGCGATGGCAGTCACCGAGACGGTCTGATCGTCGCCGGTGACAAGTTCCAGCGAGATCTCCTCGCCGGGTTTGATAGGCCTCTTCAGCCCCATGACCATGATGTGTTCCCCGCCGGGTTTGAGGCTCAGCGACTCGCCCGCCGGGACCGTGAAGCCGCCCTTCTTCTCCTGCATCGACATGCCTCCGGAGCTGTCTTCCAGCGTTTCATGGAGTTGGACCTCATCGGCGTCATCGTATTCGGCCCCGACGATGGTGATGTCCTTGTCGCTGCTGTTCTTCAGTTCGCCGAAGACCGCGGTCATGCCCTCGTCGGCGGCTTTGACCCAGGCATTGTCGAGGCTCAGGGAGTCGACGCTGACCTGGGACCTGCTGGCCGTCTCTTCGGGTTCGCTCGCCTGGCTCTGGCCGCAGGCACTGAGCCCGATCATGGCGG
>JAKDNC010000862.1 GCA_030452025.1 Nocardioides sp.
TTCCCTCGCCTGGTGGGCGAGGAGCTGGGCCTGGGGAGCTGAGCCGGGACGGGTGCCCGAGGTGTGCCCGTGGGCCCACCTCAGATGCCTGCGGGAGGACATGTCAGAATCCTCGCTGGCCGCCTGCGGAACGCCGGGGCAGCCGATCGCGAGGCCCTCTTCTGGGGCATGCACATGCTCGGGCTCGAAGCTACTCTAAATAGTTTAGAGTAGCTTCATGTCGACCGTTTACCTCCACGACCTCGCTGCAGCTCCGCCAGAGGACCGCCTCCAGCGGCTCATCAGTGCTCCAGAGGACCAGTGGTTCGATCGGAAGTCCGCCCGTATCGCACCCAAGGACCTCGCCCGGGCACTGGTGGCCTTCTCAAATGCCGAAGGCGGAACTGTCGTGATCGGCATCCGGGACGGAGCCTTCGACGGCGGACTGCTCTCGCCTGAGAAGGAGAACGCGATCCGCCAGACTGCGGTCGACTTCACCCTGCCACCGGTGCGGATGGAGATCAGCCGAATCGCTCTGGACAACGGGCGCTCTATGCTCCGGCTCGACATCCCACCCAGCGAACACGTCCACGAGACCATCAGCGGAGAGGTCTACCTGCGCGTCGGCGACGAATCAAAGAAGCTCACCTACGCACAGCGCCGCGAGCTGGACTACGACCGAGGCAGCTCGCATTTCGAGCACGAGCCCATCCAAGATATCGCCCTGGGCGACCTGGTACCCGAGGAGTTCGCCCGCTACCGGTCCGCCATCGGCGCCACCGCCGATGATGCCACTGCACTGCGGGCCCGGAGCCTGATGCGTCGGGACGGGGCACTCACCCAAGCCGCCGCACTGCTCTTCGCCGAGCACCCCCAGGAATGGCTGCCACAGGCCTTCGTGCGCGTAACTCGATTCAGCAATGACTCACCCGGCACCGGCAGCCGGCAGAACATGGAGTCGGGCAAGGACGAACGGTTCGAGGGGCCGATCCCCCGCATCATCGACTCCGCCGCAGCCTGCATAAAGTCGTGGATGCCACATCGGCGTGCTCTCGGAACGAGCGGGAGGTTCTCCGATCAACCCATCGTCCCCACGGATGCGTGGCTCGAAGGACTCGTCAACGCAGTCGTACATCGCAGCTACTCGATGGCGGGAGACCACATCCGTGTGAGCATCTTTCCCTCGCGCATCGAGATCGAGAGCCCCGGCCGTTTCCCGGGTCTCGCGGACCCGACCAGACCCTTGGACATCGCGCGATATGCGCGCAATCCTCGGATCGCCCGAGTCTGCTCAGATCTCGGCATCACTCAGGAGCGGGGCGAGGGCATCCGGCGCATCTTCGAGGAGATGCGTCTCGTCGGCCTCGCCGATCCCGAGTACCACCAGACCGGTGGAAGTGTGCGGCTCAGCCTCACCACGCTGAGCAGATTGAGCGCCGAGCAGCAGGAATCCCTTCCCCGCGGAGCCGGAGAGATCCTGTCGATCCTCCGCCTTCACGGCCGCCCACTGGGCACCGGGGATATCGTCGAGGAATCCGGCCGTTCTCGGCCCTGGGTGCGTGCACGACTCGAGGAGCTGCATGCCAGCGGGGTCGTCCATTGGGACGGACGATCTG
>JAKDNC010000115.1 GCA_030452025.1 Nocardioides sp.
TGGCGGCGGGGTCCACGTCTGCTCCGACGAGGGCTCGCACTGGTTGGAGGGCGGGCGAGAGCCACATGTAGGTCCGCTCGCCGGTCTCGGCGCTTTCCACGCCCACGTCGCCCGACGAGGCGTCGAACGTCAACAGCCAGGAGCGCACCTTCTCGGGGGTGCAGCCAAGGTTGTCGGCCACGGCTGCCAGCGGCCGGCATGCCCACTCTCGGTCGAGCTCTTCCACGATGGTGGCGTTGCAGATCAGGGCGACGAACAAGGCGCGATCGAACCGGTCATCATTGCTTCTCTGTGTAGTCATGCACTTCATAATCAGCACGCGCCACGTAGTAGATTCGATTTCGACCGGCGTGTCTTTCTACTACGTTCGGCGGGGTTAGAACGGCGCCGGATCGGCGCCCTGGGCGAGTTGATCGGTGTAGGAGTCGTCCGGGGCCACGGCGGTCTTAGGGGTCATGCCGAACCCGCCTTTGGCGGCGGTGCCCTTCGCTGCCGTGAGCCGCTTCGCAGCAGCTTGGTTGGCGGCACCCGACCGGAGCGCCTTGGCCGCCACGTGGGCCTCCACAGCAGCATCCTGGGCGGGTCTCGGCGGCATCTCAGTCAGGCTGCCCCCGCTGTCCCCGCCCGGCAGGTGTTGCAGCCAGCGGCGGCGGGCATCACTCACCCAGCCCGCGTTGCTGCGCAGCCACTCGGACGGGTCGTTGAACATGTCCACGAACACCGGCTTCGACCCGAACGACAGGCCAGTCACCCCGGCCCCGGCGACCATGAAGGGGTACTGCCCGGTCGCCTCCGGACCGGTCAGGGACAGGTACAGCCGCAGGTGCTCGTCACCGACCACGTTCGCCAACCGTTTCAGGTCGCTCTGCTCGCTCACCCCGTACCCGATGACTCGGCCGGTGCACTGCTTCCAGATCCCTTCCCGCAGCCCCGAGGGTGCCTGCAGGATGAACCGGAACCCCACCCCGATCTTGCGGGCGTCCCTGGCGCCGTCCTCCAACTGGTCGGACAGGGCCGCGATCGCACGGTCGGTGGTGGCATCGGGCTGGAGGGCGTACTGCCAGGCCTCGTCGAAGGTGACCCGCACGTTCAACGGCTCCCCCGCCTTGAACGCGCTGGTGCCGGACCGCAGCAGGTCACCCACCAGTTGCCGCATGATGCGGGCCTTCACCCCGGCGTTGTCGAGCACCAGGCGGGCCGCCTCCGCAGCATCCACGGCATCCCCTTCCGCCTCAGCGCCGGCATCTACGGGCAGCAGCTCGTCTCCGGACAGGTCGAGGATCAGCCACGGCGCAGGCCGCGACTCGTCACGGGTGAACACGTCCATCATCAAAGGCCACGCCTTGCGGCGCAGCTGGCTCCTGTCGAACCCGGCCGGATCTTCCCCTGCAGCCAACCGGCGGGCACCGTCCGGGGAGAACGGGGACCACAGGTTCAGGATGGGAGCGAACCGGGCGACTACGTTCGCCCACCGCTTCCCCCCGGCTTCCCCGTGGTTGTCGGGTTCCTGGTCGAGCACGCCGTCACGGAACCGACCCACGGGCGCATCGGCACCCTCATCGGCCAATTCCTCCTCGGTGGGCCGGGCGATCGCATACCGGACCCGTTGCTGACCGTCCTTGCCCGCGTAGACGGTGCCGGTGGGCAGCACGTCCCGCAGCTCGGTGAGCAGGTACCGCAGCAGCAGTGCCGGGTCGGCTTCGGTCCAGTCATCGGTGCCGGTGTGCTTGTCGAGGGCCTTCCTGTCGTCCAGGGCGTCCTCGAACACGCGGCAGGCGTTGGCGATCTGGGCGTCCGACCCGGCACCGAACGCCAGCTCGGTGAACAGGCCGGTGCGGGCCAGGAGCTCGGTGAACATGGGGGCGTCCTTGCGCAGCCGCAGCGACCGGGACAGCCGGGCCACCGTCACCTTCCGACCCAGCGCGGTAGCCAGGCCTTGGAGGGAGAACGGCATCCCGTGCTCGGTGGCCCACTGGCCTTGCGGGTCGACGATGATCTGCCCGAACGAGTCGTGGAACAGGTCGCACGCCATCATCAAGGCCGTTGCCGCCGTCTTGCCTGAGCCGGTGGTTCCTGCGATTACGTCGTGGCGCGACCCGCGGGGGCCTGCAAAGTGGCCTTGGACGTAGGGGACTGTGACCTGGGAACCGTGCAGGCGGCCCAGCCACCGTTGGTCGGGGACTCCTTGCATGAGTTCGTCGACCCGTTCCTGGGTGAGCAGTGCGACTGCGTTGCCGGTCGCGGGAGAGTTGGACAGGGTGGATCCTGCTGGCTGCCATACGCGGTCCCCCAGCAAGCTGGAGGTTCCTTCGTGGCGGCGGAACACGGCCTCGATGCCGACGGTGACGCCTCTCGTGTCTCCTTCGTCGCCGGAGCCTTGGATGCGGCCCTTGGCGGCCACGTGTTGGGCTTCCACGGCGCGGGGGGCGTGTGCGGGGTTGACGGTCTCGATTGCGGTCACCGTTCCCAAGGCGACTTCGTCGTGCGTGATGCCGGTGGCGGGATCGGTGATGGTGGTCTCGAAGGCCACCATCTGCCCGAACACGGGCGCACGGTAGGAGGACCGCAGCAGGTTGAGGGTGACCGTGGTGGTGGTCGACGGTGAGCCGATCACCGCGGCGGCAGTCTGAGGCGAGAGGTAGGTGGCGGCGGTCATGTCTGCCTTCCGATGGTGATGATGGTGGCGATGCGGAGCCAGCCGCACTTGATGTGGGTGGCTCCCGCGACGCGGCGGATCTGGAAGTTGGGGCGCCACCAGGTCGGTGGGCCGGTGTTGACGTACACGCTCCCGAAGCGAGTGTTCTTGATCCAAGAGCGGGAATCGTGGTTGTCCTCAGCGAGCCTGGCCTGCAGCTGGGGGACACGGTTCTCGAAGCCCTGGACGGCAGCCGCGTAGTTGGTGGCGGCCTGCTCGGCGGTTCTCCAACTCACCGACGAGGTGGCTGAGCCTTCAGGGCCGCGGTAGATCGAGGTGAGGGTGAGCCCATCGGGTGAAAGACGGTGCTCGACCTGGACAGGAGCGGCAGGCTGGGGGTCTTTCACTAGTCATCCTTCCAGTTGCCATACGGGGAGTCGATTGGTGATCTTGCCGGCCAGCACCGACACTCCTGCCCGTTACCTGCCGCTATCGCGGTGTTGGCCAGGTCAGCGCTTCGTGCACCGTTGTGAGCCTCAGAACCAGCGACTACGGGCGGCGTAGAACTCTGGGTTGACCCTGCGGATCCAGCGATCGACCCGCTTCATCGTTCGGCGGTCGGTGCTCGGCTTGGGCATGGTCGGGTGTACGTGGTCCTCGTACCCTTCGAGGTCGATGAGGAACTCGTCCTCGAAGGAGCAGAACCCGAGGAGTCTGTTCGGTGGGATGCGGACACTCCACACGTCCGACACGGATTCGGGAGCGTCGTAGTAGGCGCCTATCCCTGCGGCGCGCTCAGGGCATGTCGTCCAGGAGATGCCGTGGCGTGTACGGAGCGGTGCTGCTCGAAACAGTGTGAGGGAGCGCCGCGGGCGTGCCGAGGGTTTCCCGTCGAAGCTGAACCCGATCTCGCGAAACATCCGCCGCGTCAGGGCGATGTCGATCCACTGGCCGAACTGCTTCCCCTGCCAGGCAGAGGGGAGACGCTGCGTGAGCAGATCCTGTGGGGCTCGCCCAGCAACGTAGAGGTCGGCAAGCACCAGGATGCCGTCGGTTTCAGTGTCGAGTCGGTCGAAAGTCTCGGTGTCTACCTCGACTGGGAGTCGGGCGAGGTCCGGGCACTCGTGGAAGTAGGTGCTGCTGCCGTGAATGTCTTGGGCGTTCATCGCTGTGTTCGGGTCAGGTCCTGGTTAGGAGGCGATGGTCAGGTCGGGCCGGCCGTCAACGCGCTTCTTGAACTTGCGGCGTTCCCGTTCGGACATGCCGCCCCAGATGCCAAATCGCTCGTCGTTCTCCAGGGCGTACTCCAGGCAGTCGGTGCGGACCTCGCATTTCAGGCAGGTTTGCTTCGCGTCTCTCGTGGAGCCGCCCTTCTCCGGGAAGAAGGACTCTGGGTCCGTTTGTGCGCACAGGGCCCGTTCTTGCCAGGAGGCTTCGGCGTCGACAAGGGCTCTGTCGAGCAGTTGCAGTTCGTCCTGTGCTCTCAGCGTGGGCACCTCCGTTGCAGTGGATTGTTGGGGTCCTCCGGTCCGGGTTCGACCGGGTCCTCTTCACGCTAGACCCCGCGGGGATCAGGTCAGGTGCGGTAGTGGTCGGTCGCTGCCTGGTCTTCGAGGGCGCGGGCCGCTGTGCCTGTGATGGTGGACAGGTTGGCCGTCACCAGGCGCTTGGCGGCCTGGTCGACCTGGTGCTGCATGAGGGGTTCCTTCATCCGCGGCCCCAACGTCTGTGCGTCGAGCAGAGCAGCCAACGCCAGTCCGTCACTGAAACTTGTGGTGTCGCTTTCCAGGTACTCGATCTTGATGACTCGGGTAGGGAGCCGCGTCGGTTTGAAGTAGGCGACGTGCACACCGGTGGCAGCCCGCAGCCGCCCGTAGGCATCGTCGAGCGCGGCCGTCGCCGGGTTGTCCTCGGGGGCTTTCGCTTCGGTGCGGGCCAGCTCAGCTGCCGGCCGGGGCCGCAACATTTCGCCCGGCCACATCAGGGTCCCCACCAGCGGCCGGTCCCGCATCCGTTGCAACGCCCGACGCTGCTGGTCGCTCAGGGAACCGCGCAACGCGGTGGCGAACTGGCCGATGTAGCCGGTGGCGGTGTCCTGCTTCGGGAGCGCTGCGATCCGGCCGTCCAGGAGCCGGTCAAGGTAGGTATGGACGACGTCGAGGAGGTGGGCGTCGCGGTAGTGCCGCTCGACGCTGTCGGCCACGTCGGGGTCGGTGACGGTGAGTCCTTGGGCGACCGAGATCAGCGGTGTCGCCAGCCCTCCGTCCATGAACACCATTCGGTCGTCCCAGGCGGTGGCGGCGGACAACTCGCAGGTGGCCATCAGCGCTGCCCGGAGTCGGTCGGTGTCGCCGGAGACTGGGGCGACCGCCGTGCCGGCGACGGCGTGTTCGGGGCGACCGTCGGTTTGTGCGACCCCCACGGCGGATAGCCAGACCAGGGAGTCAGTCTGGTGGTCTGCGACGGCTCCGTCCACGCACGCCGCCGACAGTGCATCTGGGCGTCGACTGGTGGTGTAGTCGAGGACCGCCCCGGTGTCGTCCAGATGGGTTCGGAGGATCTCGGAGAGCCCGGAGACGGGCTCGACGAGCCGTTGGGCGGTCTCCATCAGGTGCCCGAGTTCCTCGTCGGTGAGGGTCACAGGGTGTCCTCGACGGCGTCCGGGTGACCCAGGTACTCAGCGAGCCGTTTCGCGGCGCCCGGTGAGAGGGGGACGCGGACCGGGTCCTCGGCGAACCAGTCCAGGGAAGGTTGGCGGCGCCATTGGCCGCCGTCATCGAGGACGGCGGCTTCCGCGGGGTTTCCGGACAGGCGGACCAGTCGGCCCGCCGGGTAGGCCATGAATGGATCGGTGGCGACGTAGCGCACGGTGTCGGTCAACGTGGCGACTCCTTTCGGCCCCGGTCACGGTATCGGCCGGTCGGGTCAGGTCCGCGACTTTCCGGCCGTGTCCGTGTGTGCAGATGATGGAAGGTCCAGCGCTGGAAGCTTGTGCCGTGCTGGGGGCGGGCTCTGTGTCCAGCACCCCCAGCACGGCGGTCAAGTCAATGCGGAGCGTGCAACAGGTTGCTCCGATGTCCACGACATTATGCGCAGGCAAGGGGTGGTGGTACCCGGGTCTTTCGCAGCGAACACCGTCGTCGTCCGAGGAGGAGGCTGCGCAGCAGCAGACAGCAACAGGTGCGGCCGACTCGGCAAGGAACATGCGTAGACAGCGCGCACCCAGCTGCCCGGCCAGCGCCCCATCTTCCGAGGGAAGGGGCAGAGTGGATACCAGACGTCTTCCCGGTGACCGGGTTGGTCGACCGCGCCCGTAGCCGTGGGTGCCGGTCAGGTGCCCACGCACGCACGGGATGGCGTCCTCGGCGAACATCGGCGACGCGGGAGCAGGTGGCTCGGCCACCGTTCGGTGCCGTTCTCGCGGGCCAGCAAGTAGTCCTCCACACGGTCCACGGCGGGGCCGATGAAGGCGTCGTACAAGTGCTGGACGTCCTCGACAGTGATGCCGGTGAGGATACGGTCGTCGACCGTCTCGCGATTGCCGACGACAGCCACGATTTCGCCGACCACCTCCAGTCCAGCGACTGCGTACGGGTCGCGTGGATCGGCCGCGAGGGCGGACCCGGCCTGATCGAACCTCGTGTGGCGAAGGGCGCCCATCGGTCAGCCCTCCGAGATGGCGTTGTAGTTGGGGTCGCTCTCGGAGAGGAACACCGGGGGGTCGTCCTCCAGTACCTCGAATCCGGCAGCGGTCAGTCGCCGGTCCAGCGCCCTCTGGGCATCGGCCGGGGTGGCTGCCTCGATCAGTTCCACAACGGTGGACGCGACGTTGTAGATGGCCATGTCAGTCCCTCTCCGCCACGTCGAGTGCCTTGCGCAGCAGCCGCGCATCGGCGGGATTCGTGGGGTCGAACTCCCCGGCCTCGACCAGTTCGGCGACCAGTTCTCCTGCCGACTGGGGGCGGTCCGGCCAATCGCCGGAGACACACCACGCGTCTAGGTTGTCCCCGACCCGGGCGGCGAACAGTCGGAACAGGCCGTCGACCCCCTTGTGCGCCAGGGTCTCCTCGGCGGCGAACCGGGAGACGGTGGTGTCACCGATGAGGGAGCGCAGGTCCGCCACCACCTCGTCAGGGAGGCTGGGGGCGGTGCGCTCGGGTGGCTGCGGGATGTCGAGGTTCAAGGTGAGCATCAGGGTTCTCCTTCGTGTTCTCATGCGGCCGTCGTCGTGCGACGTGGCAGGTCGTTGGGGGTCGGCGTTGCCGCTGCGAACGCGGCACCGTCCGGGGTGAGGGCGTTGGAGTGGCGTACGTCCTTGCCGGGGAACGTGTCGCGGGCGAAGTCCAGCATCGCCGTGGCGACTCCCTTGCTGCGGTGCTGGCGGGAGACGTACGTCTTGTGGATCACGCCGCCGTCGATGTTGCTTCCGGTGTACTCAGGTGCGCCCGGGAACCAGGTGAGGTAGCCGACGCGGCTCCCGACAACGATCACGTGTTCGTTCTCGGGAAGGTCGTCGTCGGCGAGGGTGAAGTTCTTGCCGACCCGAACCTCACGGTTGCCCCACGACGACTCAACCGGCACCACCTTGTAGGTGCGGGCGACCATGGCGCCGTCCTCCATGCGGAGAAGGTAATGGGACGTGCCGTTGCTTCCGGCGATGAACCGCCACTTGTCGCTGGCTCGCTGGTCGATTCGGCTCACGTGCCAGTAGCGGCTGTTGGCCGGGGCCTTCTCGACTACGTGGGTGCTACTCGGGGTGATGGCCTCGTACGACATCAGGATGATGACTCCGTTCCAGGTATTGCTCCGACGCCTAGAACGCTAATGGTGCCCGCCGACAGTTGGCACCCGGCTCTTGCCGCTGTCACCCGCGAGCGAGCGAGCGTGTGGCCCGAGTCGTGAATTGAGACATTCCCGCGGTACGTGAGACATCGTGAGACTTTCGAGCCGGTGCGGGCCTCGAATTGAGACTTCCTCGGCTAGTCGTCGACGGACAGGGTTCCTGCGAATCATGCAAAGACTCAGTCGGCCACGCGCGAGGTCCCAGTTCGCTTCCGGCTCCGCGGCCTGGAGTCTCCCTTCACCAGTTCCGGTGGCAGCCGCGAACAAGAAGGAAGGGCCCGCCGCTCGCGGAGGGCCCACGGGCCGGCGGGTCAGTCCTCGTCGTGCTCGTGGTCGTCAGGGCCAGCGACGTCATCACAGTTCGTGCAGAACACGACACCCTGCCGCAGACAGCGGTCGCAGACCCCGGAACCGTTCAGGTGGCCGAGCAGAGTGAACTGGCGGCAGTATTCGCACTGCTCCTCCCCCGTCCACTCGGGGGAGAGCGCCAGAAACCGGTATCCGCAGCCGGGGCAGCAGTGCAGCTCCCGCCCATCGTGGAGGTCGGTGAACAGTGAACGTCGCTGGCACTTGGGGCAGTCGGTCGGCTGGTCGGTCGTCAGGCAGTTGTCCAGCGGCTCCCGCCACCAGAGCCCGCTGACGTCCTCGTGTGGCCACCCGGTGGTGGTGACCACGTAGCCGAACCGGTTGGCGGTGCGGAACCCGGGCAGGGCTTGCAAGCTGCCGTCATCGGCTTCGACGATCGTCCACACGTGTGCGACCGGCTGGTCGGTCACCTCGTCGGGAGTCCACAGGTGGGTGCCTGCGGACCCGCTCGGGGACTCTGCGGGGGCGAACGTCTCCCAGAACTGGTCCCCGTCGTAGGTGGCGTGTTCGCCGGTGGTAGTGGCCTCGGTCATGGGTCCTCCGTGGGTGCTGGTGTTTGCTCCGACACTACGAACACTACCGGCGTTCACCGACAGTGAACGCTCATCCGTGGCCGCCGTCGACCCGACTGTCGTCGTCCACCCACGACCCGTTCTCGTAGCAGCACCCGCGGCCGGGGTCGTGTGGCGCGATCCGGGTGCACGGCAGCCCGTCCGGTTCGTCCCACAGCCGGTGGCCGCAACCCGGCGAGTTGGTGGAGGCCACGGACAGAGCAGTCATGAGGCCATCTCCTTCGGTTCCTCCACTGGCGTCTCCTCGAGGTCCCGTCGGGATCCACCGTCGGGGTCGGCCAGCGTGTGCGGCTCACCGAACACAGCCCTCAGCGCCGCCGCTAGAGCGTGCGGGTCGATGCCGGCCCGCATAGCTGCGATGGCCGCTTCCCGTGCGCTCGAGGCGGTGCGCCGACGAGTCTTCGAGCGTCCTGTGACCCCACGTA
>JAKDNC010000116.1 GCA_030452025.1 Nocardioides sp.
CATCCCGAGTTCGACGATCTCGTCGGGTTCTTCGCGAACACAATCGTGCTGCGCCCAGCCTTAGGCGGCATCCCCACCCTCGAAGAGGCAATCCAGCGGCTCCAGGCACGCTTCCTTGACGCCGTCGACCACCAAGATGCCCCTTTCGACCGGGTCGTCGACATGCTTGCACCGGAGCGGCACCTGAACCGCCACCCCCTGTTCCAGACGGTCGTCGCCGTCGACGCGCCGACGCGAGGTCTGGAACTGCCGACCTTCCCCGGACTGACAGCAGAGGTCCTGCCTCTGCTGAGCAACCATGCACGGTTCGACCTTGAATGGCACTTACGCCCGGACCCAGACAATGCCGGTGCCACAATCCGCCTGGTCTATGCTTCCTCACTATTCGACCGCGAAACAGCACAACGACTACTCGACGACGTAGTGGCACTCCTCGTCGAACACGCGTCAGACAGCACCGAACAGACATCTGCCACGATGACCACGCTTGGACCGCCACGCACGAGCGTGCCTTCCACCGTCCCCGGCAGCGAGACACTAATGCGCGGCAGCCACACAGTCGACCTCGTCGTCGGGCAAGTGGCAGAGCTCTTGTCGACTACCGTCGACCCCGACGACGACTTCTTCAGTCTTGGTGGCGACAGCATCATCGCTATCCAATTGGCCACCCGGCTGCGGCGCGCGGGAATGATAGTCAACGCGCGGGACGTCTTCACTGAACGGACCCCTCGCCGGCTGGCGGCCGCCGCTGCTCTGAACAAGCTGACGCCGGACCCGGGGCAGGCGACCGGCGCTGCCGAGCCCGCCGACGGCCCCGTACCCCTCCTGCCGATTATGCACCGGCTCCACGAGTGGGGCGGACCAATCGGTCGATTCAACCAGTCGGCGTTGCTAGTGGCACCACCCGAACTCACCGAACACGGTCTACGCTCGACCATCGATCGTCTCATCGAACACCACGACGCCTTGCGTCTGCAGCTACACCGCCACATCAACGACACAGGAGTAGCCGACGTCTGGACCGCCGACATTCGACCCTCGTTCGCGGCCTACGGCGCGGCAGATGTGCGCCGAATACGTGTCGAGCCCGGCACAGCCGACCTCAACGAGGCCCTCGCCGAAGAGTCAAGCGCTGCAGCCGACCGATTGGATCCCACACAAGGCCGTCTCCTCCAGGTGGTCTGGTTCGATCGGGGGCCCGGACAGTCAGGTCGCGTGCTGCTCGTCGCCCACCATTTCGCGGTTGATGGAGTGTCGTGGCATGTCCTGCTCGACGACCTAGCCCAAGTTTGGGAACGACACCGGGCCGGTGAGCGGGCTACCCTCGAGCCAGCTGGCACAGCATTGCGCAGCGCCGCCCTGACACTGCTCCAGCGCGCTCACGCACCGCAGCAAGTCGCCGACACCCAGTGGTGGATTGACCAACTGTCATCAGCTGAGGACCTGGTGCCCAGGATTAGTGCCGGTATCCACGCTCAGACATCCACCCACACGGTCGCGCTCAGCCTCGAAGAGTCGAAGCCTCCCCTGACCAACGTGCCTGCGGCTGCCCGCGCGGAGGTGACCGATGTGTTGCTGGCCGCGTTACAGGTAGCCCTCGCGCGATGGCGCGACGAACGCAAGCACGGAGCCCGGAGCGACGGTATCGGGCCGTTCTTGGTCGATCTGGAACGCCACGGCCGTGAACAGACCGGCATGGATCTGTCGCGCACGATGGGCTGGTTCACCTCGATTTCCCCGGTGCGCTTACCGGGGCATACCGACCCTGTCCTGGCCTTGCAGTCAACGAAACAAGCACTACGGTCGCAACCAGCCGATGGCGGAGATTTCGGACTTCTGCGCTACCTCAATCCGCAGACGGAGCGACTACTTTCGACCTTGCCGACCCCTCAGGTGCTGTTCAACTACCTGGGCCGCTACGGGGCGGAGAGCGATCACGGGCGGTGGCGCGCAGCGCCAGACCACGCCGCGCTGCAGGTCGATCCAGACCCCGGACTCGGGGTGCCGTACGCCCTCTCAATAGATGCCTTCCGACGCGAAACCGACGACGGCCCAGTTCTCGAAGCCCGCTTCACCCGTCTGAATACGGTCCTGGACACCACCGACACCGACACGATTGCCCGGCACTGGCAAGAAGCGCTCACCGAGATCAGCGATGCCGTGTTAGCCGGCGAGATCGGTCTGGTGCCCGCCGACCTAGACCTGATCGATCTGAATACTGATCAGATCGCCGCAGTCGAAAACATCGCGGCTCCGCGCCGCGTCCAGGACATCTGGCCGCTTTCTCCGCTACAGGAGGGCCTATTCTTTGAAAGCCAACTCCGCGGTGCTGACGACACCTACACAGCCCAAATGGCGTGGGATTTCAACCACCACCTCGACCAAGAAAGACTGCGCACAGCGTTCGCCGCGCTTTTGGACCGCCATGCCGCGCTACGCGCCGGATTCACCGACATCGGGCTCGACCGACCGGTTCAGTTCGTTGTCCGCGATCCCGAAGCACACGTCGATGTCATCGACCTGCGCGGCTTCCCGCCAGCAGAGCGAGCAAATCGGCTCGCCCAAATCATGGCCGCAGACCGCGACCGACCGTTCGACCTACTCGTTCCGCCGCTGTGCAGGCTAACGCTCGTACGCGTCGAGGACAATCACGACCGACTGGTGCTCAACCGACAGGTGCTGTTGTGGGACGGCTGGTCGGTGCAGCAGGTCAGCGAGGATCTGCTGGCACTGTACGAGTACAACGGCGACACGTCACAGCTCGCGACATTGCCAGTAGGGTTCAATGACTACCTGCGATGGCTTGCCACCGTGGATGACGAACGTTCGATCCGAGCGTGGGGCGCAACCCTCGATGGGGTTGAACCCACCATGGTGTTCCGGTCCGAGGCGGAAAACAGCCTCAGCCGACCCGCCGTCATCAACGAACAACTCAGTCCCGAACTGTCCACGGCACTGCGTGACACGGCGGGGCGAGAAGGGACGACCCTCAACGCAGTGCTCAACGGGGCATTGTCAATCGTTTTAGCGATATATGCCGGCCGCGACGACGTAGTGTTCGGCTCGACCGTCGCGGGCCGACCGGCCGAGGTTGATGGGCTCGACAGGGTCGTCGGGCTGTTCTTGAATACCGTCCCAGTCCGCACCATTCTCGCGCCGACCGAGAGTGTCGCCACCCTCGTCCGTCGAGTGCATCAGCAGCGGGCTCAAATGATGGAGCACGAGCTCGTCAGCCTGGGAGAGATCCAGCGTGCCGCCGGACACCGCCAACTCTTCGACGTGCTCTACGTCCTGCAGAACTTTGAAGACTTCGATGGCACCGCGCAACTCTACCAACGCCATGGTGTGATCGCCGAGCATTCCGAGGATCACACACAATACCCACTCACCCTCGTCGTCGCACCGTCACGTCAAATAGGGCTGCGCTTGGAGTACCGAGAGAAAATCATCAGCCACGACACCGCGGAGGAATTCCTCAAACGATTCATCAGCACACTAGAACAAATCGTCGAAGGCCCATCGCAACATATCGCGTCACTGAACTTGCTGCTGCCCGGCGAGCAGCTGCGCATTCGCGACGTGGCGACCGGTGCCCCCGCACACCTCGAGGGCCGCACCGTGCCCGATGAGTTGGCCCGTACCGCCGTCCAGAACAGCGACAAGATCGCGCTGGTAGACGGCAGCCAGCGTGTCACCTACGCGGACTTCGATGCCCGTGTCAACCGCATGGCACGACTCCTTATCGCGCACGGCGCGGGTCCGGAGAAGGTCGTCGTGCTCGGTCTGGGCCGGTGCTTGGAGATGGTGGTCGGGCTATTCGCAGTGCTGCGTACCGGGGCTGCCTATCTACCGCTAGAGCTGGACCATCCCACCGAGCGGCTCAAAGAAATGATTGACGACTCTAACGCCTGCCTAATCGTGGCACGCACGTCCACCGCGGCGCGTTTCAGCACCGTCGAACAACCACTACTTGTCGTCGACTCCGTCGACACGGTCAAAATCCTGGCCACGACCCCCAGCGACGAGATCACTGACACCGAGCTCGGGCAGTTCGCACGCAGCAACCCGCAACGGCTTGAGTTTCCGGCCTACATCATCTACACCTCAGGTTCCACCGGCCGCCCGAAAGGCGTCGTCACGCCCTATCGGGGCCTAACCAACATGTTGGACAACCATCTCGACGAAATCTTCGGCCCCACCGTCGCGCGAGCAGGAGGGCGACGCTTGCGTATCGCGCACACAGTGTCGTTCGCCTTCGACATGTCCTGGGAAGAACTCTTGTGGCTCACCGCCGGGCATGAGGTGCACATTTGCGACGAAGACTTGCGCCGCGACGCCGCCGAACTGGTGGACTATCTGCGACGCAACGACATCGACGTCATCAACGTGACCCCCACCTATACGCGTGCGCTCCTAGACGAGGGACTGCTCTCCGAAGACACGCACATACCCTCGCTCGTCATGCTCGGTGGGGAGTCCATCCCCCACACCGTCTGGGAAACTCTCCGAGCCAATAGGGCGACCACCGGCTACAACCTCTACGGTCCCACTGAGTACACCATCAACGCACTTGGTGCCGGGACGCACGACGCCGACACTCCAACCATCGGCCGACCTATCCGTGGTACGCGGGCGCTCATACTCGACCCATGGCTGCGTCCTGTGCCCGACGAGGTCGCCGGCGAACTCTACCTGGCAGGAGTCGGACTCGCCCGCGGCTATCATCGCCGACCCGAACTCACCGCGCAGCGATTCGTTGCGTGCCCCGACGGGATCGGCGAACGGATGTACCGCACCGGCGACGTGGTCCGACGACGCCGCGACGGCAACCTTGACTACCTCGGCCGCACGGACGCCCAGGTGAAGATCCGCGGACACAGGATTGAGCCTGGGGAAATCACCGCAATCCTGGACGCACACCCACAAGTTGCAGCTTCCGCACTAGTCACTGTGACTAGTGACCAGGACCCGAGACTGGTCGCCTACGTGGTCCCAGCGTCCGCGCCCGAAGCTGCGCGCGCCGAGACCCACCAGACGCAAGTGCAGGAATGGCAAGGCGTCTACGACGAAGAGTATGCACAAATCCCGACCGCACTTACCGGTCCGGACTATGCCGGTTGGACCAGCAGCTACGACACCTTGCCGATCCCATTCGACCAGATGCAACGCTGGCGCGACGACATCCTTCAACGAATCCGCAGTCTGGGACCACGACACATCGCCGAGATCGGGGTGGGCACGGGCCTGCTGCTCTCTGAACTCGCCGCCGACCCGGCATGCGAGGAGTACTGGGGAACCGACCTTTCGGGCACCGTCATCGAGCGTCTGACTCAAGACCTAATCGAACGACCTGATATCGCACCCAAGGTGACCCTTCGCGCACAGCCAGCTGACGATCTGTCAGGTCTGCCCAAAGGACACTTCGATGTCGTCATCATCAACTCAGTCATCCAGTACTTTCCCGGTCTTGACTACCTCACCGACGTCCTAAACGGGGCGATCACCTTGCTGGCGCCTGGAGGCTCGATCGTTATCGGCGACGTCCGCAACCACGACTTGCTGCGCCTATTCCATACAGCGACCCAGAGCGCCAAAGACGAACCTGCCGATCACCAGACGCGCGCCCCGTCGATCAGACGCGCCGTGGAATTAGAAAAGGAACTGCTGGTCAGCCCCGACTTCTTCACCGCACTAGCGGCCCACACACCCGACTTCACCGGCTTGGACATTCGACTCAAGACCTACGACGACCCCAACGAATTGGCGCGTTACCGTTACGACGTCGTCATCCGCACCTGCGCCACGGAAGAGCTGACCCAGGCACCTGCTGCAAGAGGTGCAATACGGTGGGGACACGACATTGACGACGTCGACGCCCTGATCGGTCTCCTCACCGCCGAGCAGCAGGCTACGCGTGTCACCGCGATACCTAATCCACGGCTCGCCAGCGACCTGGCAGCGGCCCCAGGTGAACACGGCACTGCCGGAGGACTGCCCGAACTCGACCTGTCGCGACTGCGAACCGCGCTCGCCGGCGCCGGACGTCACCTGGTGATCACGTGGGCACCAGATGACCCCTCACTCATCGATCTGTGTGTATTCCCCGACGACCCAGGTCCGGTTACTGGCACCTATAGCGGACACCGCAGCACAGGCGAGGTGGGCAACGATCCGACTGCCGCCCGAACGCATGCAACGCTCCTAGCCGAACTCAACACGGACCTGCGAACTCGTCTACCCGACTACATGGTCCCGTCCGCAATGATCCCGGTCGCGAGGCTGCCGCTCAATGCCAACGGCAAACTTGACATTGACGCTTTGCCAGCCCCGGACCCGATCACCGCAGCCACCGGGCGGAAGCCTAAAACCCCACTCGAGCGCACTATCTGCGAAGTCTTTGCCGACGTACTGGGACTTTCCTCAGTCGGTGCCGACGACAACTTCTTTCTCCTCGGCGGCCACTCGCTGCTCGCAACCCGTCTCGTCTCGCGGCTGCGCAAGGAGTTGGACACACATCTTCGGCTCGCCGATGTCATGGCCGCGCAGACACCCGAAGCCCTCGCCGAAACGCTCAGTAGCGCAACGGCTTCGGGAACGAACCAAGATCGTGCCCTCGCGCCAGTCTTGCGCATCGGCACAGCCGACGGCGGGCGCCCGCCCCTGTTCTGCGTGCACCCCCTGTTCGGCCTGAGTTGGGTCTACGCCGGACTTGCCCGTCACCTCGGCGGACGGACGATCTACGGTCTCCAGTCACCGGTCCTCTCCGGAGACAAGCCCGATCGAACCCTCGCCGAGGTCATCGACCGCTACGCCGCACAGATCCAAAACCTGCACCCGGAGGGCCCCTTTCACCTGCTCGGTTGGTCTTACGGAGGGCCAGTGATCCATGCGATCGCATCTCATCTCCAGCGTCAAGGACTCAACGTAGGGGCCGTCGTCATCGTCGACGCAGTGCCCGCCCACATCGAGACCTGGCGCGCAGCCGGGGACGAACGTGACCGCGAGTACGCAGAGTGGTATCTCGGACCGGTACCCGGGCAGGAACTTCTCACCACCGACGCGGAACGAAACGTCGTCGAGTTCGCCCCCGAAGCGACACAACTGGCCGACTCTGGACGTGCGACCGACAGCTTCATGGTCGACAAGTTGGTCACGATTGCCAGAGCCCACTCCGACCAACTCGCCTCTTCCGTACCCGCTGACACGCCGGTGTTCGCTGGCGACATCGTGTTCATCAACTCCACCGGCGACGATGAGGAACCCTACACTGCGGACCCCACCACCTGGGACGACTACGTCGACGGTGAGATTCATGTTCACAAGGTCCGATTCCCTCATCACCGGCTGATGACCCACGCCGCACTCGAAGACTTCGGGCCATTCGTCCGCGATGTATTAACCAACGCGGACACCGACACCGGCGCAAGTTCATGAATCGAACTAGTACGGGACCTGTAGGAAAAGCCTCGTGATACGGCTAACGCGGGGGCGAATTAGGCCTGCCTTATCCAACATCAGCAACGCAAGCTGCTCGAGGCGGGGATCATGAATGACTAGCACGACCCAGTTGGCGCCTCCGGCAGACTCTTCAGTCGTACCGGATTCGTCCAGCGACAGCACATTCGACAACGGCATCGCCCAGGGGACGTCGACCAAGATAACCGGTCTATTAGTTGCTCTCATTGTGTTGGGGGTGCTAATCGTCTTAAGTATCGCTGTGGGCGCGAACCGGCTCGGATTGCACACGGTGTGGGATGCCATCACGGGTTCTGGGTCAGGTGAATCGGTCGCGGTAGTGCGCGGCCTTCGTGTGCCGCGGACCGTGGCAGGCCTGGTCGTGGGGGTCGCGCTTGGTCTGGCGGGTGCCTTGATCCAAGCATTGACCCGTAACCCTCTCGCCGACCCGGGCATCTTGGGTGTGAACTCCGGTGCGGCGTTCTTCGTCGTCGTGGCCATGGGCGTCTTCCATGTCCGGGCAGTGACCGGGTATGTCTGGTTCGCGCTATTTGGTGCCTTGCTGGTGACCTTCGCTGTGTATCTCATCGGCTCAGTCGGACGTCGTTCGGTCGATCCGATCCAATTGACGTTGGCCGGTGTGGCGGTGGGGGCGGTGCTCACAGGGGCGGCTACTGCCATGATGCTGATGGATCCTGGCACCTTCGAACACATGCGCAGCTGGAATGCGGGGGCGATCTCGGGACTGCGTTTCGACACGATTGTTCCGGTCCTGCCGTTCTTGGCAGTGGGCGCGGTGCTTGCTCTGCTGGTTGCTCATCCGCTCAATGCCATCGCCTTGGGCGATGACCTGGCCAAGACGCTGGGCGTCAATGTCAACCGGATCCGCATCGTGGTCGTCGTGGCCGTGACGCTGCTGGCCGGCGGTGCCACGGCGTTGGCGGGTCCGATCGGGTTCGTGGGTCTGATGGTGCCACATGTGGCACGTTGGTTTGTCGGTCCTGACCAACGATGGATCATGGCATACACCGTGGCGATCGCGCCGTGCCTGCTGCTGGCCTCCGATGTGCTCGGCCGGATCGTGATCGCTCCAGCGGAACTTCCTGTGGGGGTCGTCACGGCGTTCGTGGGTGCACCGGTCCTGATTTTGTTAGTGCACCGTAGACGTGTGAGCGGCCTATGACCGCCGTGACAGACGTCCTGGCTCCTGAGCAACTGGACACCGGCCGCCCGGCGCTGCGGATCCGCGCAGGCCGGGTTGCGTGGCGTTGGGATCTGCGAACGGTGACAGTGTGCACCGTATCGGTGGTGTTGACCGCTGTCGTGGCTGTCGCGGCCCTCGCCAACGGGGCCTATTCATTGAGTCCATCAGCATCAT
>JAKDNC010000863.1 GCA_030452025.1 Nocardioides sp.
CAGTGCCAGAAGAGCAGGTTCGGATTGCGCCAGGTTCGGTCGACGTTGGCAGTGAATGCGTCCAACCACAGCGTGGAGGCGGCGATCCCGTCGGCGGTGGCCAGATCCCCGTCGAAGCCGAACGAGCCGGGCAGGAAGTCAACGCCAAGGTTGAGCCCGATGCTGGCATTGAGCAGATCCTGGACCTCCTCGTCGGCCTCGTAGCGGGCGATGTCCGCACACAGGTCAAGCGCGACCAGGCGCGGCGTGGGCAGGCCGATCCGCCGCGCCAGCTCGCTGACGATGACCTCGGCGACCAGGACACGCAGCCCCTGTCCGGCGCCACGGAACTTGCAGACGTAGGTCCCGAGGTCGTCGGCCTCCACAATCCCTGGAAGGGATCCGCCCTCGCGCAAGGGGGCGACATATCGGATGACACGGGCTGTCTCGATCACGTGACCGGGTCCTCCTTGAGCAGGCGCAACTTCTCGGCCTCGACGTCGAAGTCGGCATCGGGCCATTCGAGGTCCATGCCGGTCAAGGTCTCGAGGAGGATCTCCGCGATCGCGAGGTTGCGATACCACTTGCGGTCCGACGCGATCACGTGCCACGGCGCGTGTTCGGTGTTGGTGCGCTCGAGGGCGACCTCGTAGGCCTCCCGGTAGGGCTTCCACAGCTCCCGCTCATCGATGTCACCGGGGTTGAACTTCCAATGCTTCGTCGGGTCGTCGAGGCGCGCCACCAAGCGTTCCTTCTGTTCGTCGGCCGAGATGTGGAGCATGCACTTGATGATCGTGACACCCTGGTCGACGAGCTGCTTCTCGAAGGAGTTGATCTCGTCGTAGCGGCTCTCGATCTCCTCGACCGGAGCCAGCTGACGCACCCGGGCGATGAGGACGTCTTCGTAGTGGGACCGGTCGAAGACGCCGATGTAGCCGGGCTCGGGGACGGCCCTGCGAATCCGCCAGAGGAAGTGGTGGTCGAGCTCCTCGTCGGTGGGAGCCTTGAACGAGGTGATCCGGACGCCCTGCGGGTCGACCAGGGCCACGGCGTGGCGGATGACGCCTCCCTTGCCGGAAGTGTCCATGCCCTGGAGGACGAGCAGGACCCGACGTTTCGTGTCCGCAGCGCGGCGGGCGAAGAGCCGCTCCTGGAGATCGGCGAGTGGGTCAGCGATCTCCTCGAGCCGCTGGGCGCCTTCTTCCTTGCCGTCGTCGAACGCTGGCTTGCCGTGCGGGTCGTACGTCGTCAGGTCGACGCTGCCCGGTGGGATCCGGTGCGCCGTGGTGAAGGGGGTCTTGGAGGCCATGACCAAACCCTAGGGCGGCCGACCTCAGCCGACCACCGTGGCCAGGTCGAGGGAACAGCCGACCACCGTCAGCACGCTTCCGTCCTCGCCTGCCTCGTGGAACCACGTCCCCTGCTCGACACCCACCTTCGAGAGCACCCGAAGCGAGGCGAGGTTGCGGTGGTCCGGCGCCGCGAAACAGGTCGCGGCGTCGGAGAACCGGTGTCGGGTGCGCTGCAGCCAGGCCCACAGGATCTGTGCTCCGATGCCCTTGCCGAGCCAGGCGGTCTCCCCGATCGCGTAGTCGACGGCGATGGCGTCGGGGT
>JAKDNC010000864.1 GCA_030452025.1 Nocardioides sp.
CGGGGCGTGTGACTCGTGCTCAGACGTGGCTGCTGCTCTGCTGCTGCCGGGGAGGAGCACCCGACGGTGTTCCACACGACTCGGGTGGCGGATACCTTCGGGGTCAGGCGCCGGTGAGGTGCCAGATGGTGTGGACTGCGCAGCCGACCGGGTCCGGGCAGTCGCCTTGCGCCAGTGAATCGACCAGCCAAGACACCTGCGGGGGCCTGGTGGTGCCCGAGACGCCGTAGACGGGGGAGACGGGCGTGTAGCAGGCGCGGCACACCGTGGCGGGCGTGTCCTGCACGAACGACCCGGTCGCTGAGGCTTGACAGCAGGGGGTGAGCGGGTAGATCGTCCCCTCGCTGTAGGCGAAGTGGAGCCCGCACACGGTGGTGTGGGTGACGACGTGGGTGGTGCTCATGGATTCCTCCCGGTGGGTTCCGGCTGGGTTGCTCCGACAGCCATGAATCTACCGACCATTCCGGGGGTCCGGCACCCGGGCTTTCGCCGAGCAAAGGAAGGTGGTGGTGTGTGCAACAGGGGGCGCCCGCGGGGGTGTCGTGTGGTCTACAGGTTCCAGTCGTTGGGGGGAGCGTCGGGGATGTCGCGGGCCTCGGTGTGGGCCTGCAGGGTGCTCAGCGCTGTCTGCATGGCGTGTAGCACTTCCATGGAGGCGTCCAGGACGCCACTGGCAGCGGCGTCGACCCCGGCGCGGATGACGTCGTCGAGGACGTCCGCGGACAGGTTGCTGTGCGGGAGCAGGCGTGCCGTCAGTTCGTCGGCCGCCGTGGAGGTGGCTTGTTCCATGCGGGCTGCGGCGACGCTGTGGGCGGTGGCGACCAGTTCGATGGCTTCCTCTATGTGGTCGTTCACCTGGTCGGCCTGTGCGCGACCAGGCCCAGGTTGTGCAGGCGCCGGTGGGTGGCGCGAGCTGAGAGCACGAGTCCCCGGCAGGTCCGCCAGTATTCGTCGTGCTGCCGTGGGTCGGTGAAGTGCAGGACGTCGGCGATCAGGTCGGCCAGTGCGGCGTCGTTCAGGTCGACGCTTGCCTCCCGGGGCTTGTCGTCGGGGCCGTAGGTCCGCACCAGGGCGGATTCGATCCGGTCGTCGCCACGGTCGGCGGTGCGACGCAGCCAGTCGAGCACGAAGTGGGCCGGCAGTCGCAGCCGCCGCGTTGCCTGGGTGCGTCGTGGCCGGCGGGGCTGCCGGCCAGTGCTTCCGGTGTCCATAGGTGCGTGTCCGTTCCGTCGAGTTGCTACGACAACACGCACTCTAGGTGCCGCGCGGATCAGGTCCGGCACGCTGGAGGCGCAGGACAAGAAGGGGGCCGAAGGACCCGTGAAAGGCCGAGTCTCGGGAACTCGACCCCCCACGGGAGCAGCTGGGCGCCAAGGGCGCCGAGTAGGCGACGCACACATACGTTGTGTCGAAGCGTCGGCGATGGTTCGCTCGCACCGCTACAACTCCGCCTACGGGGGACTGGAGGGACGATACCCATGTCGAGGAGACGTTGGGAAGCCTCGGCGGCAGCGGTCACCGTGTGCCGCACGCGGCTGGCCACGCCGGTTCTCGTTCACCGGCGGTGAACGAGAACCGGCGCCTGGTTG
>JAKDNC010000865.1 GCA_030452025.1 Nocardioides sp.
GCTGGGCCGATTCGTCCCCGGTGGTCACCTCGCTACAAGTGGCGAACTTCTGGTTCGTGGCGTTGGTCCTGATCTTGGTCGCCTGGGCGACCCGACGCACGATCCGTCGCCACGACTACCTCGCGTCGAACCACGCCATGAACCGTCTGATCCTGGCCAAGGCAGCGTCCCTGGTCGCGGCACTCGCCGCCGGGGGATATGCCGGATATGCGTTGGCCTGGCTGGGGATGTCCGCCGAGCTGGCCGACCAACGCATGTGGCGCTCGGCCCTGGCCGCGGCGGGCGCCCTGGCGATGTGTGGCGCAGCACTTCTGCTCGAACGCGCGTGTCGGGTCCCAGATGGCGACGCCGCCACCTAATCTGGATCCATGGCCTCCCCCACTGCTGGTTCCAGCGCACGCCGCCGTCAGCGCAGCACCCGCGTCACCGTCGCTGTCGTCCTGATCGCCGTCTCCGCGCTGCTCGTGATCGGCGCGTTGGTCGGTGGCTCCGCCATCCTCGTCGCTGTCGCTGCCGTCGTCGGCGTCCTGTTGGGTGCGGCCGCGGTCAAGATCACCCACTCGGAGCTCCTCCAGTCGCGTCGCGACGCAGCTAAGGACCGGGCGGAACAGGCTCAGGCCTACCGCAAGATGACCGACGAGCGCACGCGGGAGAGCCAGGAGTTCGCGGAGACGATGACCGAGCGCATCGCCGACCGTCAGAAGCTGATCCACGAACTCGAGGGCCAGCTCGCCCAGGCCCAGCGGACCGTCGCGGAGACCAAGTTCAAGCTGGGCTCGGAGTCGCGTCGCGCCGAGCAGGCCGAGCGCAGGCTGGGAGTCGAGTCCGAGCGCCTGACCGAGTCCGAGGAGCGTGCCGCCGAGGCGATCGTGCTCGTTGCCGAGCTCGAGCAGCAGGTCACCGACCTTCGTGCCGAGATCGTCGCCTGGGAGGACGCAGCCTCCATGCCGGTGGCCAAGCGCGCCTGATTCTCGATCCACCCTGATTCTCGACCCACCCTGAGCCTGGCTCAAGTCTGAGTTGGGCCAGTGGACAACAGTTTCCCGGAAGGACAGGATCCGGGAGGGTGCAGCCATGCATCTCGGGCTCAAGCACTCCCGGCTCCTGACCGCCGCCGCGCTGCTGGCGCTGACGCCCTGGTCGCCTGCAGCGGCGACAGGGACGCCGACAGGGACGCCGACAGGGACGCCGACTAGGAGACCGAGGGCCCTCCCGGGGTCGGTGAGCCGGCGAGGGTCTTGCTGATCGACGCGGGTCGGGAGAAGCGACTTCTCGAGCTTGACGTCGAGACGGGGGACGCCTGGGGGAGCGAGGTGATCCAGGACTTCGACCTGCCCGCGGACGCCCCGGCGTCGGTGACCTCGATGCTCGACCAGATGAGCTCCCAGGTCGGCTTGCTGACCCCCGCCATGCCCGACGAGGAGGTTGGTGTCGGGACGCAGGGGAAGTCGGAGGGGACTGCGGAGTTCAATGGGGTCGAGATCGAGACCACCGCGACCTACGACCTCGAGTCGCTCGATGGCGACGACTACGTCACGGTCGTGGACGTCGACCAGCGTTACGTCCCCGGGGAGATCAACGGCATCGAG
>JAKDNC010000117.1 GCA_030452025.1 Nocardioides sp.
GCTGGCTCTCCAAGATCGCCCTTGCGCAGAGCTTCTACGGACACTTCTACATCGAGCACAACCGTGGCCACCACGTCCGGGTCGCGACCCCCGTCGACCCCGCCAGCAGCCGCGTCGGCGAGAGCTTCTACCAGTTCTGGCCGCGCACCGTGATCGGCTCGCTGAAGAGCGCCTGGAGGCTGGAGAAGAAGCGGATCGGTCGCCGGAACAAGCACCCCTTCCGACTCAGCAACGACGTGCTCAACGCGTGGCTGATGTCGGCCGTGCTCTTCGCGGGCATGATCGCCCTCTTCGGCGTCGGCATCGCGCCGTACCTCGTCCTCCAGGCGATCGTCGGCTTCTCGCTGCTCGAGGTCGTCAACTACATGGAGCACTACGGCATGCTGCGCCAGCGCGTCGGCAAGCCCGGCAAGGAGCGCTACGAGCGCGTCCTGCCCTCCCACAGCTGGAACTCCAACAACATCGCCACCAACGTGTTGCTCTACCACTTGCAGCGCCACAGCGACCACCACGCAAACCCGACCCGTCGATACCAGACGCTGCGTGACTTCGAGGAGTCGCCAGTCCTCCCGACCGGGTACGCCGGGATGATCGTGCTCGCGATGTTCCCGCCGATCTGGCGCCGAGTGATGGATCCCCGGGTGATCGACCACTTCGGTGGCGACCTCACGCAGGCCAACATCTCGCCGCGCAAGCGGGAGAAGGTCCTGGCCAGGTACGCACCACGAATGGCTGACGTCATGGGCGCGGTGGAGTCCGAGCGCAAGGCGAAGGTCGACGCCCAGACCGCCCAGACCGCCCAGACCGCCGCCGAGCTCGTGCCCGACGAGGTGATGGCCGCTCGCTGCCCCGGCTGTGAATACGTCTACGACGTCAACGTCGGGGACGAGCGCGAGGGGTTCGCGGCCGGCACTGCTTGGCGCGACATTCCCGATGACTGGTGCTGCCCCGACTGCGGGGTTCGCGAGAAGGTCGACTTCCTGCCCGTCGTGAGGGTGGGTCGAGTCTAAAGTGGGTGCATGGCGACCGAGGCGGACACCGGGTTTCGGCTCACCCTGCGCGACCGGATCGTGATCGCCGCCGCCACCATGACCACCACGCACGGGTGGGCGGCGGTCACCATGTCGAAGCTGGCCGACGAAGTGGGAGTCAGTCGCCAGACCGTCTACAACGAGGTCGGCGGCAAGTCCGCGCTCGCCGAGGCGATGATCCTGCACGAGCTCTCCCGATTCCTCGACCTGGTCAACGCGGCCTTCGACGACAACCCCGAGGACGTGGTCGGCGCGATCCGCGACGCATCGCGGTCGGTGCTCGAGTTCGCCACGGACAACCGCCTCCTGCATGCAGTGGTCTCGGCGACGCACGGCGCGGACACCGAGCTGTTGCCACTGCTGACGACCCACTCTGAGTCACTGCTCGGCGTCGCGAAGATGGTGGTCACCGAGCGGGTCACCCCTTATGAGCTGGGCCTGTCCGGGGCCCAGCTCGAGCCGGCCATCGACATGGTGGTCCGGGTGGTCCTCAGCCACGTCATGCAGCCGTCCGGCCCGCCCGCCGACACCGCCGAAGACATCGCCTGGATCGCCGAGAGGCTGCTCCGCAACTGATCGGTCGGACCTCCGAGGATTCGGTCGGGCGCAGCTCTGTACCCGAGTAGGACGGCGGGGCTACGCTGATCTGAAGAGGTGCGTATAACGAAACGCGGGTGCATGATGCGCAACAAACTGTCTGGACGAATCGCCGCCAGCGAGACCATCCGCCGCCTGCTCGAACAGGCCCGCTACGAGGTGTTGCCCACGCCCTCGACCGAGGAGAAGCTCCTCGAGCACGTCCCCCTTGATCGCGTCATCACCGTGACCGCCTCTCCGGGGAAGGGCCTCGAGGCGACCTTCGAGCTCGCCGAGCGCCTCGCCGGACACGGGTACGCCGTCGTGCCCCACCTGGCTGCCCGGATGGTCTCTGGCCACCAGGAACTCAAGGAAATCTGTGACCGGCTGACCAGCCAGGGGATCAATCGGGTCTTCGTCCCGGGTGGGGACGCCGAACCCGTGGGCGACTACCCCGACGCCCTGTCCCTGCTCGAAGACCTCAGCGCGCTCGGTCGGCCGTTCCTCTACGTCGGCATCACCGGCTACCCCGAGCCGCACCCCGCGATCAGCGACGACCTCACGGTCCAGTCGATGTGGGACAAGCGCCGCCATGCCACGCACATGGTCAGCAACATGACGTTCGACGCGAAGACCATCGAGAACTGGCTTGACCGGGTGCGCCGGCGTGGCATCACGATGCCCCTTCTGCTGGGGATCCCGGGGCCGGTCGACCGGGCGAAGCTCCTCGGCATGGCCACCAAGATCGGGGTCGGCGAGTCGACCCGCTTCCTCGCCAAGCACAAGAGCACCTTTGCGCGGCTGGCTGCCCCGGGCGGGTTCACCGGTGAGAGCTTCCTGAGGCAGTGTGCACCGACGCTGGGCGCTCCCACGGCCCTGGTGGAAGGGCTGCACGTGTTCACCTTCAACCAGATCGCCGAGACGGAGGCCTGGCGCCGCGACCTCCTCGAGCGACTGCCCCGGGCGACGCCGACATCGCGTCGGTCTGTCCAGGCGTAGGGGAACTGTTGGGGCGCTGGTTCGGATGAGTCCAGCAGGGTCTTCCCATGGCAGGTTCTCAGGGCTACGCTGGCCGAACGAGGGTGCGTATGACGAAACGAGTGGCGCAATGCGCAACAAGAAGCCAGTGATCTGCTCGCGCTACACCGGCGTGCCATGCCGAGCCGATGGCCCCCTCCCACACGCCCGGCCGGTCCACGGTCCGGCCCCGTTCGCACGCGTTGACGAGCACTCAAGGGAGGTGAAGCTCCAGGCCGTCCGGCCGCCGTACCCACCCGCATGATCCCGTCAGAAGCAGGAGAACGATCTAGAATGAGTCAGAACTTCCCGTCGGTCGACCAGTCCCAGCGCGTCGTGCCGATCAACCTGCGCCAGTCCGGCCCCACAGCCGTCGAAATGCTGGTCGACACCCGAGTCCGCAAGTCCCCCTACTGGCACCTCTCCATGGAAGCGGGGTGCTGGCGGGCGTCGATCTACAACCGGATGTATCACCCGCGCGGCTACGTTCGCCCCGAGGACGGTGGGGCGATGGTCGAGTACGACGCGTTGGTCAACCACGTCACGATGTGGAACGTCGCCGTCGAGCGGCAGATCCAGGTCAAGGGCCCTGATTCGGCAGCCTTCGTCAACTTCGTCATCACCCGCGACGCGACGAAGATCCCACCGATGCGGGCACGCTACGTGATCCTGTGCAACGAGGAGGGTGGGGTGCTCAACGACCCGGTGCTGCTCCGGGTCGCCGAGGACGAGTACTGGTTCAGTCTCTCGGACTCCGACCTCATGTTCTGGCTCCAGGGGGTGAACGTGGGCCGACGCTTCGACGTGGAGATCCGCGAGATCGACGTGTCCCCGGTGCAGATCCAGGGACCCAAGTCGATCGACCTGATGACCGACATGTTCGGGCCCGCCGTGGGTGACCTCCCGCCGTACGGTCTGCTTGCCGGGCAGGTCGACGGGTGCGAGGTGATCGTGTCCCAGACGGGCTTCTCCGGGGAGAAGGGATACGAGATCTACCTCAAGAACGCCACGGCGCACGCGGAGATCCTGTGGACCGCCGTGCTCGAGGCGGGCAAGCCCCACCAGTTGTCGGTGATCGCGCCCGCGCACCACCGAAGGATCGCCGCCGGGATCCTCTCCTGGGGTCAGGACATGGATCAGGAGACCCTGCCGTTCCAGGTCAACCTCGGCTATCAGGTTCCACGCACGAAGGAAGCCGACTACGTCGGAAAGTCTGCCCTCGAGGCGGCCCGCGCCGCGATCGAGGCGGGCCACCCGCCCTACACCCACCAGTTGGTGGGCCTGGAGCTGGCGGGCAAGCCGATTCGGGACTACGCACCCGACTTCTGGCTGGTCAGCGCCGAACGGGATGGTGAGCCGATCGGCTACGTGACCTCGCCGTGGTATTCCCCCGAGCTGGGACACAACATTGCGATGGCTCATGTGCCCGTCGACCAGAGCGCACTCGCCACGAAGTTGTGGGTGCTCCTGCCCGACGAGTACACCGACGTACCAGGAGTTCCGGTCGCAGCTGAGGTGGTGCCGATCCCGTTCCGGCCGTCGGTCAACCCGAACCAGCGTGAGCTGTTGCGGGGCAGGGGGCTCGACGCGGCGGTCTGAGCAGGGCGTTGATGCAGCGTCTCAGCGGAAGACGACGGTGCGGTGGCCATTGAGCAGGACGCGTGACTCGGAGTGCCACCGCACCGCCCGGGAGAGCACCTGCGCTTCCACGTCCCTCCCGGCCGACGCGAGCTGCGCTTGGTTGTGGCTGTGGTCGACGCGCATCACGTCCTGCTCGATGATCGGCCCCTCGTCGAGCTCCGCGGTCACGTAGTGTGCGGTCGCGCCGACCAGTTTCACGCCCCGGTCGAAGGCCTGCTGGTAGGGCTTTGCGCCCTTGAAGCTGGGCAGGAACGAGTGGTGGATGTTGATCGCCTTGGCCGGGAGGTCGCGGCACATCGGGTCCGACAACACCTGCATGTAGCGCGCCAGTACGACCAGCTCGACGTCGTACTCCTCGACCAAGTGGAGCGCCTGGGCCTCCGCATCAGGCTTGGACTCGGGCGTGACCGGGATGTGGTGGAAGTCGATCCCGAACCGCTTCACGAGCGACTCCGCGTCGGGATGGTTCGAGATGACTGCGGGGATCTCGATCTGCAGCGCGCCGGTGGAGGTCCGGAAGAGCAGGTCGTTGAGACAGTGCAGGTGTCGCGAGACCATGATCAACGTCCGGTAGGGCGCCCTGGCGTCCCAGAGCTCGAACTCCATCGCGAACTGTGCGGCCACCGACGCGAAGCTGGCGCGCAGTTCCTCCACGCCCGGATGGTCGCCGGCGACCTCGAAGTCGATCCGCATGAAGAACCGGTCGGTGAGCCGGTCACCGAACTGCTGGCTCTCGATGATGTTGCCGCCGTGGCGGACCAGGAAGCCGGAGACCGCGTGCACGATCCCGGCCCGGTCGGGGCAGGCGAGGGTGAGCACGCAGTCACCTGACGGGACACTCGCGTTCGCGACATGTGCGTTGACCATGAACGACCTCACTAGGGCGAGCAGTTCCGCAACTGTTGCGCAATCTGGACTGCATTCTGCGATACGCAACAGTATTGCGCTAGTGTCGCGTCCATGGAGAACGGCAGGACGAGCGAAGGTGTCCAGTCCGTCGACCGCGCGCTGACCATTCTCGAGGTGCTCGCCCAGCACGGCACCTCCGGGGTCACCGAGATCGCGAAGGACCTGAGCGTCCACAAGAGTACGGCCTTCCGGCTGATCGCGACCCTCGAGGCACACGGCATGGTCGAGCAGGCAGCGGACCGGGGCAAGTACAGCTTGGGGGTGGGCATCCTGCGACTCGCCGGGGCCACGACGGCCCGGCTCGACGTCGTCCAGGAGGCACGCTCGGTCTGTCGCAAGCTGGCCGCCGACACTGGGGAGACGGTCAACATCGCAGTGCTCTCGGAGGATTCCGCGCTCTATCTCGACCAGGTGGCCGGCTCCTCGGCGCTGCAGTCCCACAACTGGGTCGGCCAGCACATTCCCCTCCACGCAACCAGCAACGGCAAGGTCCTGCTCAGCGGTCTGGCGCCCGAGCGTCTCGAGGAGCTACTCGGATCACTCCCGGCGTACACGGACCTGACCATCACCAAGAGGGGCCGGCTGCGCAAGCAGGTCGACCGGGTGCGTGAGGACGGGTACGCCGTGGCCGTCGACGAGCTCGAGGAAGGGCTGACCGCTGCCTCCGCCCCGATCCGCAACGCGCACGGTGACGTGATCGCCTCGCTCAGCGTCTCCGGCCCCACGATCCGCCTGGACGAGGGCCGTGTGGTCGAGGTGGTCAAACTCCTCGTCGAAGCTGCTGACGAGGTCTCACGCCGGCTCGGTTCGACCGCAGGCTAGGCACAAGCGAGGGTCACCCGCGTGGTGGCGCGTCACGTCCCTTGACAGATCGCGGGGACCGACGGATTCTTGGAGTGTTCCTTAATGCGCACGCGGTTGCGCATTACGCGACTAACTGAGGTGGATCCATGGCAACTTCTCCGACCAGTGCCCGCGTCGTCGTCATCGGCGCCGGGATCGTGGGCAACAGCCTCGTGCACCACCTCGCCCGGCTGGGCTGGCGCGACATCGTCCAGATCGACAAGGGAGCGCTGCCCAACCCGGGTGGCTCGACTGGTCACGCGTCCAACTTCATCTTCCCCGTCGACCACTCCCGCGAGATCACCGACCTGACCCTCGACTCGGTCAAGCAATACAAGGAGATGGACGTCTTCACCGAGTCCGGCGGCTACGAGATCGCCCGGACTGAGGAGCGGATGGAGGAGCTGCGCCGACGGATGTCCAGCGCGAGGGCGTGGGGCATCGAGGCTGAGCTGGTCGGCCCTGAGCACGTGAGGGAGAGGGTGCCCTTCATCGAGACCGACGACATCCTCGGCGCCTTCTGGACGCCGTCGGTCGGCGTCGTCGACTCGCTGCGCGCCGGCACGATCATGCGCGAGGCCGCCCTCGAGCTCGGCGCGCTCACCGTCGTGCCCAACGTCGAGGTCACCGACCTGGAGGTCACAGACGGCCGGATCACCGGCGTCGAGACCACCGGCGGCACCATCGCGACCGAGGTCGTCGTGGTCGCCTGTGGCGTCTGGAGCCCCCGGATCGCGAAAATGGCCGGCGCCGCCATCCCGTTGACCCCCACCGTCCATCAGATGATCTCCGTCGGCCCGATCCCACAGCTCGCCGGAGGACACGACGAGATGACCGGCGAGATCAGCTTCCCGATCATCCGGGACATGGACACCTTCTGCTACGAGCGCCAGCACGGCGCCGACATGGAGGTCGGCTCCTACGGGCACCGGGCGATCCTGCACGAGCCCGACGAGATCCCCTCGATCGACCAGGCGAAGCTCTCCCCGACCGAGATGCCCTTCACCCAGGAGGACTTCGATCCCCAGCTGGAGCTGGCCTTCGAGCTGATGCCCGACGCACTGGGTGCCGACGGAGCGGAGATCCGCTACGCGATCAACGGACTGCTCTCACTGACCCCCGACGGTGCTCCGATCCTCGGCGAGACCCCCGAGGTCGGGGGGCTCTGGTCGGCGGCGGCCGTGTGGGTCAAGGAGGGGCCAGGTGTGGGCCGCGCGGGCGCCGAGTGGATGACCCACGGCAGCTCCGAGATCGACGTGCACGCCAGCAACATCGCCCGCTTCTACCCGCACCAGCGGACCCGCGCGCACGTGCGGTCGCGGGCGTCCGAGGCGTTCATCAAGACCTACGGCATCGTGCACCCCGGCGAGCAGTGGGAGGGCGAGCGCGGGAAGCGTCTCCCCCCGATGCACGCGCAACAGAAGCAGCAGGATGCGCACTTCTTCGAGACCGTCGGCTGGGAGCGACCGCACTGGTACGACGGCAACGAGGCGCTGCTCGGGGAGTACGGCGACGCCGTGATGGCGCGCGAGCACGAGTGGGACAGCCGCTGGTGGTCCCCGATCATCAACGCCGAGCACCTCGCCATGCGCGAGCGGGCCGGCATCGTCGACCTGACTGCGTTCGCGATCTTCGACGTCGTCGGGGCGGGAGCCAAGGACGCCGTACAGAACATCGTCGTCGCGCAGGTCGACGTCGCTCCCGGGAAGGTGATCTACACCCCGGTCCTCGACGAGCGCGGCGGCTTCAAGTCCGACCTCACCGTGATGCGCCTGGCCCACGACCACTACCGGGTCGTCACCGGTGGTGCCCACGGGATGGCCGACAAGAAGTGGTTCGCCGACCGGATGCCCGGGGCCGGCTCTGCCAACTCCGGGGCCGCCGTGGTCGACGTGACCTCGGCGTGGTCCACGATCGGCCTCTGGGGTCCCAAGGCCCGCGACATCCTGGGCCGACTGAGCGAAGACGACATCAGCGACGGCGGCTTCGGCTTCCTGAGCTGCCGCAACATCGAGGTCGGCAACCTCGACGTCCTGGCGTCGCGGATCTCCTACGTCGGCGAGCTCGGCTGGGAGCTCTACGTCCCGATGGAGGAGGGCGCCAAGCTGTGGCAGCTGCTCCACGAGGCCGGAGAGCCGGACGGGGCGGTGCCCGTCGGCATCGGGGTCTATGGCACCACCGGCCGGCTCGAGAAGGGATACCGCGCCTTCGGCGCCGAGCTCGACGGCGAGCGGAGCATCGTCGAGGCGTCGATGCAGCGTCCCAGGGTGAAGCAGGCCGACTTCGTCGGCCGTGAGGCCTACGTGAAGCAGCGCGAGGAGGATCCGAAGACAGTGCTCGCCACGATGACTGTCGACGACCACACCTCGGCGAGCGGGATCAAGCGCTACATGCTCGGCGGCGAACCGGTCGTGACCCGGGACGGCGGCCTCCTCACCGACGGACACGGCCACCACCCCTACGTCACCAGTGCCGGCTCCGCGCCGAGCCTCGGCAAGCACGTGCTGATGGCCTACCTCCCGCCGGACCAGGCGACCATCGGCAACCAGCTCGCGGTCTCCTACATGGAGGAGCTCTACCCCGTGACGATCGGTTCGGTCGACGCCACCGCGCTGCTCGACCCCGGCAACGAGCGGATCCGCTGATGACCAGCGCGAACGTGCTGGTCGCGGTCAAACGGGTGCCGGACTCGTCGGGGGAGGTGCTGCTGACCCCCGACGCCCAGATGGTCGACGCGCGTTACGTCGGCTTCACCCTCAGCAACCACGAGAGCTGCGCGATCGAGCTCGCCGTACAGG
>JAKDNC010000866.1 GCA_030452025.1 Nocardioides sp.
CTTGATCGCGTCGAAGGCGCCGTCGTTGAAGATCGGGCAGTTCTGGTAGATCTCGACAGTGAGGTGCCGCGGTGGGCCGCGGCGGCGGCGAGCACCGAGGTGAGGTGCTTGCGGTCGGAGTCGATGGTGCGGGCCACGAAGCTGGCTTCGGCGCCCAGGGCGAGGGAGACGGGGTTGAAGGGGTGGTCGACCGAGCCCATCGGGGTGGACTTGGTGACCTTGCCGGCCTCCGACGTGGGGGAGTACTGGCCCTTGGTGAGGCCGTAGATGCGGTTGTTGAACAGCAGGATCGTCATGTTGACGTTGCGGCGCAGGGCGTGGATGAGGTGGTTGCCGCCGATGGACAGCGCGTCGCCGTCGCCGGTGACCACCCAGACCGAGAGGTCCTCGCGGGCGGTGGCGATGCCGGTGGCGATCGTGGGGGCGCGTCCGTGGATGGAGTGCATGCCGAACGTGTCGAGGTAGTAGGGGAAGCGGCTGGAGCAGCCGATGCCGGAGATGAACACGATGTTCTCGCGGCGCAGCCCCAGGTCGGGCAGGAAGGACTGCACCGCCTTGAGCACGGCGTAGTCCCCGCAGCCCGGGCACCAGCGGACCTTCTGGTCGGAGGTGAAGTCCTTGCCGGTCTGCTTGTCGTCGGTGGTGGGGACCAGCTCGGTGCCGGTGCGCAGGCCGGGCAGTCCCAGGTCAGCGGTGCTCGTGTTCATCGATGGTCCTGTTCCTGTGGGGGAAGCCCGGCCACCAGTGGGTGGTCCTTGTCGATGACGCCCATCTTGGCCGCGCCACCGGGTGAGCCGAGGTCGTCAAAGAAGTGGACGTTGGCGTCGTAGAAGTGCTTCCACTCCTCGGGGGTGTCGTCCTCGTAGGTGATCGCCTCGACCGGGCAGACCGGCTCGCAGGCACCGCAGTCGACGCACTCGTCGGGGTGGATGTAGAGCATCCGCTTGCCTTCGTAGATGCAGTCAACGGGACACTCGTCGACGCATGCGCGGTCCTTGAGGTCGACGCACGGTTGGGCGATTACGTAGGTCATGTCGTTGCTCCTTCGCGGGTAGAGCTCGAGGCCAGGTCACTCGTAACTTCCCCGACGTCGACGCCTTCGGCCTCGGCGACGAGGGCGCCGATGGCGTCGGCGAGGACGGCTGCCTTGAGGGGCAGGCCGCGGACCTCGTTGTGGCCGACGACGTCGACGAGGTACTTGGCGCGCAGCAGCATCGAGAGCTGGCCGAGGTTCATCTCGGGCACCAGCACCTTGTCGTAGCGCTTGAGGATGTCGCCCAGGTCGTTGGGGAACGGGTTGAGGTGGCGCAGGTGGACCTGGGCCACGTTGTAGCCGGCCTTGCGCACGCGGCGCACGCCGGCGCCGATGGGGCCGTACGTCGAGCCCCAGCCCAGCACCAGCACCTTGGCCTCGCCCGACGGGTCGTCGACCTCGAGCGGGGGCAGCGAGTCGGCCACGCGGTCGACCTTGGCCTGCCGGGTGCGGACCATGTAGTCGTGGTTGGCGGGGTCGTAGGAGATGTTGCCGTGGCCGTCGCCCTTCTCCAGGCCGCCGATGCGGTGCTCGAGACCGGCGGTGCCCGGGATG
>JAKDNC010000867.1 GCA_030452025.1 Nocardioides sp.
TCCAGGCGCCGCTGCCCACGGCCACGTCACCGGCGGCTGTCGCGTCGCTGGTGGGCTCAAAGAGCGGCGCGTCGAGCACCCACAGGAAGCTCCATGCGTCCTCGTCGATGAGTTCACAGCGGCGACCGATCTCCAGACGGGCCGCCCCCAGCAGGGCGCGGCTGCTCCTAGTCGGTCCGGCGGCGAAGAAGATGCAGTCACCCGGGTTGGCGCCGACGTGGTCGGCGATGCCGGCCGACTCCACCTCGGACAGGTTCTTGGCGACCGGGCCGCCCAGGGCGCCGTCCTCCTGGACTAGCACGTAGGCGAGTCCCTTGGCGCCGCGCTGCTTGGCCCACTCCTGCCAGGCGTCGAGCTGCCGGCGAGGCTGGGAGGCGCCACCGGGCATCACGACTGCGCCGACGTAGTCAGCCTTGAACACCCGGAAGCCGGTGTCGGCGAAGAACTCGGTGCACTCCACGAGTTCCTGACCCATGCGCAGGTCCGGCTTGTCGGAGCCGAACCGCGCCATCGCCTCGGCGTAAGTCATCCGCGGCAGCGGGGTGGACACCTCGTGCCCGATGAGCGACCAAAGCGCGGCGAGAATCTCTTCGGCGACGGCGAGGACGTCGTCCTGCTCGACGAAGCTCATCTCGACGTCGAGCTGGGTGAACTCGGGCTGGCGATCGGCGCGGAAGTCCTCGTCGCGATAGCAGCGCGCGATCTGGTAATAGCGCTCCATGCCAGCGACCATCAGCAGCTGCTTGAACAACTGCGGGCTCTGCGGGAGGGCATACCAGCTGCCAGGCCGGAGACGCGCGGGCACCAGGAAGTCGCGCGCCCCCTCGGGTGTGGACCGGGTCAACGTGGGCGTCTCGATCTCCACGAAGTCATGCCTGTCGAGCACCTCTCGGGCTGCCTTGTTGACCTTGCTACGCAGTCGGAGGGCACCGCCGGGGCCACTTCGACGCAGGTCGAGGTAGCGGTGCTTGAGGCGCGCTTCCTCGCCGACGTCGCCGCCGGAGTGAGAGGCTGCGTCGTCGATGGGGAACGGCAGCGGAGCCGAGGCACTGAGCACTTCCACTCCCCCGTCGGAACGTCCGCTGTCGGCCCGTGCGATCACCTCGATCTCACCGGAGGGAAGGTTCGGATTCGCGTTTCCCTCGGGGCGGAGGCTGACCTCACCGACGATCTTGAGGCAGTACTCGTTGCGCAGGTTGTGTGCCACGGCCTCGTCGCGGATGACGACCTGGACGACGCCACTGGCCTCGCGCAGGTCGAGGAACGCCACGCCACCGTGATCGCGTCGACGTGCCACCCACCCGGCGAGGGTGACGGTCTGGCCGACGTGCTCGGCGCGCAGGGCGCCGGCGTCATGGGTGCGAATCACGGATGTTGCTCCTCGTTGCTCGGGTGGGAATCTGTCGATTGATACTGCCTCTGATGCTGCGTCATTGAGTCTGGGGGCCGACGACCCTCGGCCTCAAGTCGCCCTCTGGCGGAGTCCAGGTGGTGGGGTCGACGGCGACCTGGTCGCCGCTGCGGATGTCCTTGACCTCGTGCGCCCCATCGCGGTTGACGAACCACACGTAGGGGATCCCGCGGCGCT
>JAKDNC010000868.1 GCA_030452025.1 Nocardioides sp.
GGACACCGCCCACACCTACTTCTCCGGCAACCAGACCTCCGACGCTGTGCTGGTGCTGGATGGCTCTGCGGGCGGTGACGCCGTTCTCTATGCCCGGCCGCGCTCGAGCCGCGAGAGCGACGAATTCTTCCGGGACCGGCAGTACGGCGAGCTGTGGGCCGGCCGGCGTCCCTCGCTGCACGAACTCTCAGCTTCGCTGGGTCTCCCCTGCCGCCACATCGACGACCTCCCCGCAGAGTTGGCCAAGACGGGCAAGACCCGCGTCCTGCGTGGTCTCGACCGGACCGTCGACAGCCTGGTCTCCCCCGACGAGGGGCGGGACCGCGAGTTCGCCCAGGTCGCCTCCGAGATGCGGCTGGTCAAGGACGAGTGGGAGCTCGGCGAACTGGCCGAGGCCTGCGACATCACCACCCTCGGCTTCGAGGACTCGGTGCGCGACTGGGGCAACGTCTTGAAGTATGGCGAGCGCTGGATCGAGGGCACCTTCTTCCGGCGGGCCCGCGCGATGGGCAACGACATCGGCTACGACTCGATCGTCGGCGGCGGCAAGCACGCCACGACGCTGCACTGGATCGAGAACACCGGCCCGGTCACCCCTGGTGAGCTCTTGCTTCTCGACATGGGGGTCGAGGGGCGCAACCTCTACACCGCCGACGTGACCCGGACCCTCCCGATCAACGGTAGCTTCACGCCGCTGCAGCGCGACCTCTACAACCTCGTCCACGACGCCCAGAAGGCCGGTATCGAGGCCATCCGCCCCGACGCACCCTTCCTCGCCGCACATCTCGCCGCGATGCGGGTGCTGGCCACCGGCCTCGGCGACATGGGCCTGCTGCCGGTGTCCGTGGAGGAGGCGCTCGACCCCGAGTCGAAGGTCTACTCCCGCTGGACCCTGCACGGCACCAGCCACATGCTCGGCCTCGACGTCCACGACTGTGGCTCGGCGGCGCCGGATGTCTACCCGAAGGGTGACCTGCGCGAGGGCATGGTGCTCACCGTGGAGCCCGGGCTCTACTTCCAGGAGGACGACCTGCTCGTCCCCGAGGAGCTACGCGGCATCGGCATCCGGATCGAGGACGACATCGTGGTCACCGAGAACGGTTGGCGGAACCTCTCCGACTCGCTCCCCCGCACCGCCTCCGGTGTCGAGGAGTGGATGGGCAACCTGACCAGCTGAGGGTAGTGGGTCGAGCGACGCTGGTGCCGATCAGTGGAGATTCTCGTTCACCCGCTGGACGATTTGCTCCATTGATCGACGGCGGCATCCACCCCGCCACTCATGACGTCAGCCTCGATCCCGCGTCGCGATGCGGAGCAGCGTCTTCGCCGCCGGGCTCAGTGAGCTGCCGCGCTGCCAGAGTGCAGTCAGCGGACGGGTCAGGTCCAGGTTGTGTTCGACGACGACCAGCTGACCGGTCTCGACCGCGGAGCTGACTGCGCGGGGAGACACGACCGCGGGTGCGATCCCGGCCAGCGCCGCACCGACCAGGGCCGTCGTGGAGGTCGCCACCATCGCCACGTCCGGTTGCGCCGCCAGGGCGCGTTCGAAGGCAGGAGATGCCTCAAGTAGTCGGTCGAGGCC
>JAKDNC010000118.1 GCA_030452025.1 Nocardioides sp.
TCTATCTGCGGACCGACGCGCCCGGCCGACCTACACCCTCATCTGGGAAGAGCCAGCAAACCATCACCCACGCCAGCTCGCCGCTCGGCCACTCCGAGGACGCTCGGACACCTCGCCCTGTTCGGGCGAGAGGCCGCGAGGAACCTCAGCCGAGGTAGCGCAGGTGACGAGACTGGTCATCCCCGAGGGAGAGCAGGACCCCGCGAGGTCGATTGCGCCGCATCTCGCTGATCCAGATGGTCCCCGGGACGAGGTCGGGAACTTCGGGGGCGGAACCCGTGGAGAGCCCCCGCCCCGGCGGCCCGACGGTGCGTACGCCGGACCCCTTGCGCAACCGGTCCGGGTCGAAGGGGGCGTGGTCGACGAGGTGGAACCCTCCGCCCAGGCCCGGGTGTCCTAGCACCCGGTAGGACGCTGCCGGTGGCTCACCGCTGCAGACTCGGGACACGACGCGATGCAGGCGCAGGGCCTTGCGCATCAGCCACACGCTCGGTGCGAGGAAGAGGATGAGCAGGCCCCCGAAGAGCACCTTGATGAGGGTGGCGGAGTCGGTGAAAGGCATGCCGTCCGTCGACCAGATGACGACGTTCTCCCCGTCGTCGTAGGGGTTGCCGCACCGCTCGATCTGCTCCGTGCGCGTCGTGCCTTCCTCAGCCCACTCCAGCGTGTAGGTCGAGTCCCTGGAGTTGTTTCGGCAGGAGAGCGACCGGCCCCTGGCGACCTCGGTCACCACAGCCTCGTGACGCTCGCTCTGGCCCAGCAGGTGTTGCCGATAGTCCGGATTGAGGGCCAGGTAGATCCCGATGCCGGTCACAGGCAGCAGCAGGACCACACTCACGCCGACGGCCACCTTCAGCAGCATCCGCCGCAGGGCGTCCAGCGAGGCCAGGTCTTCGGGCGTCATTGCTTTCCTCCCTTCAGCGGCAGCCACAGTTCCACATGCGACTCGCACCCGTCGCCCAGGGGTTGTCCGCGTCTGGTGCCGGTCGAACTCCTGGCGTCGAAGGTGGAGCTCTCACTCCTCCCGGGAGCGCACCCGGATGCCGCTGATCGGGACGTCCACCGCGCCCGAGGGGTCGGTGAAGAAGTCGTTGCCCTTGTCATCGACCACGATGAAGGCGGGGAAGTCCTCGACCTCGATCTTCCAGATGGCCTCCATGCCGAGCTCTTCGTACTCCAGGACAGACACATCCTTGATGCAATCCTGCGCCAGCCGCGCGGCCGGGCCACCGATGGAGCCGAGGTAGAAGCCGCCGTGGGCGTGGCACGCGTCGGCGACCTGTTTGCTGCGGTTTCCTTTCGCGAGCATCACCATCGACCCGCCGGCCGCCTGGAACTGCTCGACGTAGGAGTCCATCCGTCCGGCTGTCGTGGGGCCGAACGAGCCGGACGGCATGCCCTCGGGCGTCTTGGCCGGACCGGCGTAGTAGACCGGGTGGTCCTTGAGGTATTGCGGCATCTCCTCGCCGGCGTCGAGGCGTTCCTTGATCTTCGCGTGCGCGATGTCGCGAGCGACCACGAGCGGGCCGGTCAGCGAGAGCCGGGTCTTGACCGGGTGCCTGGCGAGCTCGGCGAGGATCTCTGGCATCGGCTGGGTCAGGTCGATCTTCACGACATCGTCAACAGCCTGGAGCTGCTCGTCGGACGGCTCGGGCAAGAATTTCGCCGGGTCGGTCTCGATCTGCTCGAGAAAGACTCCCTCGGGCGTGATCTTGCCGAGCGCCTGGCGGTCCGCCGAGCAGGAGACTGCGATCGCGACCGGGCAGGACGCGCCGTGGCGGGGGAGCCGGACGACGCGGACGTCGTGGCAGAAGTACTTCCCGCCGAACTGGGCGCCGATGCCGAAGGACTGGGTCAGCTTGAACACCTCCTCCTCGAGGTCGGTGTCCCTGAACCCGTGCGCGCTCATGGAGCCCTCGGTGGGGAGGTTGTCGAGGTAGTGCGCGGAGGCGTATTTCGCGGTCTTCATCGCGAACTCCGCACTGGTCCCGCCGATCACCACGGCCAGGTGATACGGCGGGCAGGCAGCCGTCCCGAGGGAGCGGATCTTCTCGTCGAGGAACTCCAACATCCGCTTCGGGTTCAAGATCGCCTTCGTCTCCTGGAAGAGGAAGGACTTGTTGGCCGAGCCTCCGCCCTTGGCCATGAAGAGGAACTTGTACTCCGGCTTCCCGGTCGTCTGCGGTGTTGAGTAGAGCTCGATCTGCGCCGGCAGGTTGGTGCCGGTGTTCTTCTCCTCGTACGTCGTCAGCGGTGCGAGCTGGGAGTAGCGGAGGTTGAGCTTGGTGTAGGCCTCGAACACACCCTTGCTGATCGCCTCGCCGTCGTCGACGCCGGTCAGCACGCCCTCGGATTTCTTGCCCATCACGATCGCGGTCCCGGTGTCCTGACACATCGGCAGCACGCCGCCGGCGGAGATGTTGACGTTCTTGAGCAGGTCGGTGGCCACGAACCGGTCGTTGCCCGAGGCCTCCGGGTCGTCGATGATCTTGCGAAGCTGGGCGAGGTGGGCTGGTCGCAGGTAGTGGCTGATGTCGTGCATCGCCTCTGCGGTCAGCCTCTGGATCGCTTCGGGAGCCACCTGGAGGAATGATTCAGTCGTCCCGTTCGCTGTTGTTGCCTCGAAGGTCGAGACGCCCTCCGTGGTGATCAAACGGTAGGGCGTGTCGTCGGCCCCGGTGGGCAGCAGGTCGGAATAACGGAATTCAGGTTCGTTGGCCACGGCCGCCAGATTACCCGTGTCGAGTGCCGAGCTCGTCGCCGGAGCCACCACTCGAGCACTCGGCCCGGACACCTCAGGCTGAGAACAGGCACCGGGAAGTGGGCCGTTGCTCGTCGTTGCTCGTCGAGACCCGGCATAACGGCCGCTGCTGCAGTGTTCCCGGAGTGTGCGCACTCTCGACTCGCTGGTGATCGGCGCCGGCCAGGCCGGCCTCTCGGCGTCCTTCCACCTCAAACGGCTCGGCATCGACCACATCGTGCTCGATGCCGACTCGGCGCCCGGTGGCGCATGGCAGCACCGCTGGGACTCGCTGTCGATGGAGGACGTGCACGGGGTCGCCAACCTTCCCGACGGCAACGCACCCGGGCGCTCGCGAGCACGGGCCAACCACGCCGTGCCGGAGTTCTTCGGCTCCTACGAGCAGGCCCACGACCTGCCGGTGCTCCGGCCGGTCATCGTGGATCGGGTCACCGAGGAGACGCTCCAGCACGGTCAGCTGCTCGTCGTACACACCGCTGAGCGACGTTGGCACACCCGTACCCTGGTCAACGCGACCGGCACCTGGAACCGCCCGTTCGTGCCGCACTACCCGGGCATCGAGGACTTTGCCGGTGAGCAGTTCCACACCCACGGATATCCCGGCCGCGACCACTTCCGCGGCAAGCGGCTGTTGGTCGTCGGTGGCGGCGCGTCCGCCGTGCAGTTCCTCGGCGAGCTCGCCCCGGTCACCGACACGCTGTGGGCGACCCGACGTCCGCCGGTGTGGCGCGAGGACGACTTCGACCCGGACGCCGGCCGCGCGGCGGTCGCGATGGTGGAGGACCGGGTGCGTCGCGGACTGCCGCCGAAGAGCGTGGTCAGCGTCACGGGGCTCGCGCTACGGCCCCAGGAACGGGAAGCCGAGCGGCGCGGTGCGTATGCCGATCGCCGGCCGATGTTCGCACGGATCGAGCCGCACGGGGTGCGCTGGGCCTCGGGGAAGGACGAGCCCGTGGACGCGATCCTCTGGGCCACCGGGTTCCGGCCAGCGACCGGCCATCTCGCGCCGTTGCGCCTACGCAGCGCCGCCGGAGGGATCCAGCTCGACGGGACCACCGCCGTCGCCGACGAGAGGGTGCAGATGGTCGGCTACGGTCCCTCGGCCAGCACGATCGGCGCGAACCGTGCCGGGCGCACGGCGGCCGTCGCAGTCTCGCGGCTGCTCGAGGACATCGCTGCCTGAAGTTGGCTGCCTGAAGTTGGCTGCCTGACCTCGGCAGCGGAGGATCGGTAGCATGCAGGACATGGTCGACGACCCCTCACAGCTGCGCATCTCCGACGACGATCGCCACAAGGTCACCGAGATGCTGCGCACGGCCGCTGGGGAGGGACGCCTGGAGGTCGACGAGCTGGACGAGCGGATCGAGGCGACGTACAGCGCGAAGATCTATGCGGACCTGGTCCCGATCGTCGCGGACCTGCCCGGCGCGAGCACCCAGACGCCGGTGCTGCGACCCCAGGACCAACCGGTCCGCAAGCCCACGGGACTTGCCGCCAACGCTCCGCACCACCGCACCAGCTTCGTGGTCATGGGGGGCCAGGATCGTAAGGGCGTCTGGGAGGTCGGCCCCAACTACAACGCTTTCGTCGTGATGGGTGGTGTCGACATCGACCTGCGGGAGGCGATCTTCGCTGAGCGTGAGGTCGAGATCATGGCGAACTGCATCATGGGCGGGATCGAGATCGTGGTGAACGCGCACACCCACGTCATCGTGGACGGCGTCGGCATCATGGGCGACTTCGGCCAGACGCGGGACAAGGTCGACTCCGAGGTCGGCCCCGACTCACCCGTCGTCCGGGTCAAGGGCGTGGCGCTGATGGGTTCGGTCAACATCACCCGCAGGCCGATGCCGGGGGAGAAGCGCCAGCGCCGCCGCAGACTGCACTGAGCGGGTCGACGCGCCGGTGTGGATCGGGGCACGTTTGCTCGACGGGCCACCTGCGCTATGGTCGTGGCATCCACCACAGGAGTCCCGAGGCAGGGGCTGAGAGGGAGCTGTAGCCGCTCCGACTGTCGAACCTGATCCGGGTCATGCCGGCGAAGGAAGCGAGGAGCGCTTTGTTCTCACCAGTGCTGTCACGAGTCTTCTGTCTGGTCTCCGCAACCGACGACCTGTCCCTCCTGCCCGGCCTTGCCGCGTGCGGGGTCGACGGGTTCCAGGTCCGGGAGAAGTCCGCCGGCACCCGGGAGCTGATCGAGCTGGTGCGCCGGGTCATCGACGACGTGCGGCCCCACGGCGCACTGGTGGTCGTCAACGACCGGCTCGACGTGGCGCTGACCGCGCGCGCGGACGGCGTGCACCTCGGGTCGGAGGATCTCCCGGTCGCCGAGGCCCGGAGAGTCGCGCCGGACCTGGTGGTTGGCGCAACCTGTCGCTCGCCGGAAGAAGCCAGGAGAGCGGCGGACGCGGGGGCCAGCTATGCCGGGTGCGGGCCCCTCTTCGCAACCGCGTCGAAAGACAGTCTGCCTGATCCGCTCGGCATCGACGCGCTGGCCGCAGCCACGGGGCACCTGCCGTTGGTCGGCATCGGCGGCCTCGACGCCGGCCGTGCCCGTTCGGCGCGCGCCGTCGGTGCGCACGGGGTGGCCGTGATCGGCTCGATCTGGCGACATCCCGATCCACTCGTGGCCGCGAAGGAACTAGTCGACGCAGTCGCGTGATGCGGGTGCTGGTGCTCGGGGCCGGGCTGATCGGGCTCTCCGTCGCCGACGAGCTCCTGCGGCGCGGCCATCGCGTCACCGTGGTCGATCCGGCGCCCGGCCAGGGGACGTCGTACGCAGCTGCGGGCATGCTCAGCCCGGGCAGCGAGGTGTGGCACGGGGAGGCGGAGATCCTTCGGCTGGGCCTGCGCAGCCTCGCCCTGTGGCCGTCGTACGCCGAGCGGCTGGGCGTGTCGTTGCACTGCACCGGCACGCTGCTCGTCGGCCAGGACCGTGGCGACCTGCAGCAGGTGGAGCGACAGGCGGAGCTGCTGGCCGGTCTGGGGGACCGCCCCCGGATGCTCACCGGGCCGCAGGCGCGTGCCGCCGAGCCGACCTTGGGACCACGCGTCGTCGGGGGTGCGCTGCTGCCCGAGGATCACAGCGTCGACCCGCGGGAGGTGCTCGCCGCGCTCCTCGATCGAGTGGGACGTCCTGCGAAGTGGCTGTCAGGGCGCCCCGAACGCAGGACCTCGCGCCGGACGTCCTGCGACGTGGCTGCCGCGGCGACCGGAACGCAGGACGTCTCGAAGGTGGGGAAGTACGACGCCACGGTGGTCGCCACGGGTGCCACGCTCCCGGAGCCCTGGCGTCATCTGGTGCGCGGGGTCCGCGGAGAGATCCTGCGCGGCCACACTGACGATCCGCCCAAACGCACGGTGCGAGCCTGGGTCCACGGGCAACCGGTGTACGTCGTCCCGCGACCCGGCGGCGACCTCGTGATCGGAGCGACCAACGAGGAGCACGATGTCCCGCCCGAGGTCACCTTCGGGGGCGTGTTCACCCTGGTCGAGGCCGCCCGGGCACTGCTGCCCGGACTCGACCGGGCCACCTTCACCGAGGCGCTCGCGCGAGACCGACCCGCGACGTCGGACAACCTTCCGCTGCTCGGACCCGCCCCGGACCGCGACGACGTCGTGCTCGCCGCCGGGTTCTTCCGCCACGGGGTCCTGCTGGCCCCACTCGCCGCGCGGCTTGTCGCCGACCACCTCGAGAGCGGCAGCGTCGAGCCTCTGCTCGACCCAGGTCGCTTCACCCGATCCACCACGGAAGGAGCACGATGCTGATCAGCGTCAACGGAGACCCACGAGAGGTGGCCGAGACGACACTCGTGGCCGACCTGCTGCCGGAGGACTGTCGCGGGACGGCGGTCGCGGTCAACGGCGAGGTCGTGGCGCGCGACCGGCTCGCCGACCGTCGGCTGGTCGTCGGTGACCGGATCGAGATCGTGGCGGCGGTGCAGGGCGGATGACCTTGAGGATCGCCGACCGGACCCTGTCCTCGCGGCTGTTTCTTGGCACCGGAGGCCTGCCCCACCCCGCGCTGCTCGAGCCGATCCTGGCAGTCGCAGAGCCTGCGCTGGTCACCGTGAGCATGCGGCGGAGCCCAGGGCTCGCCGCAGGCGGGCCGCTGGAGACCGTGCGACGGCTGGGGGTGCCGGTGCTGCCGAACACCGCCGGATGCCTGACCGCCCGGGAGGCAGTGCTCACCGCCGAGCTCGCCCGCGAGGCCCTGGAGACCGACTGGGTCAAGCTCGAGGTGATCGGGGACGAGACCAGCCTGATGCCCGACGCCGTCGAGTTGCTCGAGGCCGCTGAAGCCCTTGTGGGCAAGGGATTCACAGTCCTGCCCTACACGAACGACGACCCGGTGCTGGCCAGACGGTTGGCCGATGTGGGCTGTGCGGCCGTGATGCCCCTGGGCTCGCCGATCGGGTCCGGACTCGGCATCCTCAACCCCCACGCCATCGAAGCGGTGGTGGCCGCGGTCGACGTACCGGTCGTTCTCGACGCAGGCGTCGGCACTGCCTCCGACGCCGCCCTGGCGATGGAGCTTGGGTGCGAGGCGGTGTTGGCGGCGTCGTCGGTGACCCGCGCCGACGACCCGGCGGCGATGGCCCGGGCCCTGCGGCTCGGTGTCGAGGCCGGGCACGCCGCTCGGACAGCCGGACGGATTCCACGGCGCTCTGTCGCCCGCGCCTCGAGCCCGAGCGGGGGACAGATCGCATGAGCGCCGACGAGCGAGACCTGCCGCGGCTCCTGTTGCTCACCGACCGCTCCCAGCTGCGGCTCGGGCGGGGGCTGGTCCGCACCGTCCGGGAGTGCGCCGAGGTCGGACTCACCCACGTGGTGGTGCGTGAGCACGACCTGGTCCCCGACGCCCGCTCAGCACTGGTCCGGGCCCTGGCCGACGTGCCGGGTTTGGACGTCATCACCAGCCGGATCCCGGATCCCGTCGCGGTCGGCATCCACCTTCCCGCCGATCCCGCAGGTAGCGCCGTGTCCACGTGGTCAGCCACGCGTTGCACCGCCGGGGAAGCGGCACGGACGCCGCGCTACCGCTGGCGAGGGCGGTCGTGCCACAGCGCGGAGGAAGTACGACGTGCCGCCGCGGACGGGGCTGACTACGTCACCTTCTCGCCGTTCGCGAAGAGCGCCAGCAAGCCGGGCCATGGCCCTCCCGTCGACCCCGAGGCGTTCTCGGGCGGGGTCGAACGGGTCCACGGGGTCGGCATCCCGGTCTTCGCGCTCGGCGGGATCACCGTCGACAACGCCGCGTCCGCACGGGCGGTCGGCGCCCACGGCGTGGCCGTGATGGGTGAGGTGATGCGCTCGGTCGATCCGGCCGAGACGACCGCGAGACTCCTGGCGGCGATAGGATGAGGCCTCCAGTGGTGCTCACGGTCGCCGGCACGGATTCCGGGGGAGCCGCCGGGGTCGCCGCCGATCTGGCCACCTTCGGGCCCACGGCATCCACGGCGCCTGTGTGGTCACCGCAGTGACCGCCCAGGACACGACCGGCGTCCATGCCGTTCACGTCCCGCCGCACGCCATCATCGACGCCCAGATCAGCGCCGTCCTCGACGACCTGCCGGTCTCCACGGTGAAGACCGGCATGCTCGGTTCCCCGGAGACGATGCGTCTGGTCGCCGAACGGCTCGGTCACCTGCCGTTGGGCGTCGACCCGGTGCTGGTCGCGACCAGTGGCGCTGTGCTGGGCGACGGCGCGGTCCGGACGGCGTACGTCGACTGCCTGCTGCCGGTGGCCGCCGTGATCACGCCCAACCTCGACGAGGCCCGAAGCCTGCTCGGCACGCACGGAGCGCCGGAGGAGCTCGCCGCGCAGCTGTCCGCGTCCGGTCCGGCGGTGGTGGTGACGGGCGGCCCGGGGGACTCGGCCACCTAGGGCACCTGCACCGACTGGCTTGCGATGCCTGGACAGGAACCGGTCGCGCTGACCCATCCCGCCGTCGCAACCGGCAACGACCACGGCACCGGCTGCACG
>JAKDNC010000869.1 GCA_030452025.1 Nocardioides sp.
CTGTGCCCAGGTGCTCACGCCGTTGATGTAGCAGCCGTCGCAGTCGAAGCCGTCGGGGAACTGCTTGTCCATCGTCGAGCCCGGGCGGAACGTGAAGTTCTGCAGATTGCGGGGCAGGCCGATCAGGACGGTCTTGCCGGTGTCCTCGTCGATGCTGGCCACGGTCATCGAGTCGGGGCGCAGGCCCCAGCGGTCCGCTCCGGAGTCGCCACCCATCAGGAGGACGTTGTAGCGGCCGTCGGTCGCCGCGCTGGCCGGGCCGTCGCCGAACATGTCCATCAGGTTCTTCTGGGCGGTGACCAGATGGGCCCCGAAGAGGAGCGTGCCGGCGACCGAGAAGCAGAGGGCCCCGTTGACGCCGACCACGGCGAGCCGCTGGTTGCGCAGCAGGGTGAGCGGCTGGCCGATCCGCCAGGCGTCGATGAAGAGGCCGGCCCAGCCGATCGCGGCCAACATCATCGTGAACCGGATCAGGTTCAGCATCAATGTGTTGGAGACCACCCAGAAGATGAAGCCGTGCCACATGGTCCCGAGCAGGAGGACGAACGCCACGACACCGACGAGTCCGGCGAAGATCCGCAGCGCGATGGTGCCGACGTCGCGGCGACCGGCGACCAGTTGGGCGGAGCCGGGCAGGAACAGTGTCATCACCATCAAGGTGATGGCGCGGCGGAAGCGCACCTTCGCTGCACGGTCGGTGGCTCGACGTGAGCTACCGCTGTGGCGATCGTGCAACCCGGGGGAAGATGCGGGTGGCATCGAGAGCCTCTCTGCTGGGGAAGTTTTGAAGCCCTGCCAGTATCACCAGTCACACCAGCAACATCGGGGTGCGACTCGCCGACGGCGGCCACTTCCTGGTCTGTCAGTCCCCCTTGCGCCCCTGGTCGATCTCCTGCTTCACCGCCAGCCGGTGCGCGCGACGGATTTCGGCCTCGCGCAGTCGACGTACTTCGTCGGAAGTCTGCGGCTCGATGCCCGGGATCTCGCGGGAGTGACCGTGTTCGTCGACTGCGACGAAGACGAAGTACGCCGACCCGACGTGCAGCGGCTGCCCCGACGCGTCGCTCCACGGCTCCGCCTCGATCCGCACGCCGATCTCCATCGAAGAGCGACCCGCCCAGGTGAACTGGGCGGTGGTGCGCACGATGTCGCCGACGTGCACCGGCTCGAGGAACGCCATCTCGTCGAGCGCGGCGGTGACAGCGGGGCCGCCGCTGTGCCGCTGCGCCGCGGCGCCTGCAGTCGAGTCGGCGAGCTTCATGATGTCCCCGCCGTGCACGTTGCCGAGCAGGTTGGCAGAGGTGCTGTGCATCATCTGGGCCAGCGAGACCCGGGAGTACGTCGGCGGGTGGCTGGTGCGCTCGTCGGTCATGGGGAGCAGGCTAACGACAGGGCCCCTGCCCCCTCCGACACGGCACGATCCCGACTCACCGACACTCCTGGGAAGGGATGACCCGGTAGCGTCTGACGCATGTCAGATCGTTCCCAGGGCCCAGAGCCGGGCACCCCCGAGTATGAGTGGCTCTACGGCAAGGGCCGTCCGCCCGCCGATGACGCCACCGAGGTGATCCCGTCACA
>JAKDNC010000119.1 GCA_030452025.1 Nocardioides sp.
CCTACCGCGAGGGGAAGCCGGTCGGGCTGCAGCCGGTGATGCTCGACACCACGGGTGCCTTCAAGGTCAAGAAATACATTCCGCTGACCTACGAGCCGGCCGCCGGTCAGAGTGAGTGACGCTCAGAAGTAGTCCCGCACGTGGATCTGGGCGCACCCGAACAGTGCGTCCCAGATGCGATCGTCGGTGGTCGGGCCCGTGAGGTGACCGGCCCGTCGGATGTCCGCTGACGACTGGGCGCCGGACCACGCGAGCGCGATGCCCTGCGGGGTGTAGGAGCGCCCGGCCGGACCGGCCGTGGTGCAGCCGACGGCGCCGTGCTCCACATCGAGGCGGTAGGACCCGTCGATCATCCCGGTCCGGTCGCCCTCCACCCGGAATGGCAGGTCCGCGGCCAGTCCTTCGGGGGCACTGCGCAGCGCGAACGCTCCGGGCACGTCCAGGAGGCGCAGCATGTAGGAATTCGTCTTCACCTCGCTCCACGCCCGTGTCGGGAGTGAGAGCCGGGTGACGTCGTCCCCGGACGTCCACAGCCGCACGGCCCCGGTGACGCTCGCCCAGCTGCCGAGCATCCGCCACAGCGCGCGGTTCGCCTCGGCGTCCAGCGCCACCAGGTCCTCGACGTCCAGCGTCGAGGCGGCGTCATAGCCCGCACCACGGGTCCACACTGCGTAACCCCGGACCGTGTCCTCCGCATCGACCACGAGCGTCACCGACCGGTTCTCGCGGAGCACGTCCCCGGGATCGAACAGTGCCGTGGTCCGTGTGATCGGCCCGCTCTGCTCCCGCGCCCAGGCCGTGTAGGTGGCCGTGACGGCCGGCACGTCGTCCGTGGTGGCCCGCCGGGTCCACAGGCCCTCGACGGGCTGTACGCCGGACAGTTGTGCGGTGGGGATCTCGACCTGTCGGAGGGTCCCGACGATCTCGTACCCGAACTTGCGGTAGATGCCTGGCGCGGTGGGGTAGAGCGTGGAGATCACCTCGCCGCGCTCGCGCGACTCGGAGAGCAGTCGGCCGAACAGGTCGGTCAGGAGCCCCTCACCGCGGTGTTCTGCGGCGACTGTCACGCTGCTGATGCCCGACGTCGGCACCTCGACGCCGTCGAACCAGGAAGCGAGCTCGCGCGCCGACATCTTGGCGGCCATCCGTCCACCACGGAAGGTGCCACTCGAGTGCAGTCCGTTCGGCGGCCAGACATCCGGGGCCTCCGGGACAGCGCCGGGTGGTGGGGGGCCGAACGCCTCTGCGCCCAGTCGCAGTGCCTCCGGGTAGTCGGCGAGCGTGAGGGCGCGGATCGAGTCAGTCACGATCTGAAGGTATCCGGACAGGTGGGCAGGCGTCACGCCCACATCAGTCCGAGATGCTGGGGCGATGCGGAAGCACGTTGTCCACATAGCTGCGTGCGGTGTCGAAGATGTCGGCCTCGTGGCCGGCCTCCTCGGAGAGATACCACCGGTGGACGAGGATCTCGTGGAAGATCTCGGCCGGGTCGAGCCGGTCCCAGGCTTCCTCGGGCACCATCGCCATGATCGGCTCGTAGACCTTGACCATCCACTGGTTTGCGACCCAGCCGAGCGGCTTGCCCTGCAGCCCGAAGTGGGCGGAGTAGGCGGCCAGGTCGTTGAGCAGTTGACGAGCCTGGTTCTCCTCGACGTCGAGGCCGGTCAGCCTCTGGAGCTCGCGGGCGTGGTGGCCCAGCTCGAGGACCCGGGGCTGGAGTCGATAGCCATTGCCGTCCCCGGTGGCGACCATCTCGATCTCCTCGACATCGAAGCCGAGGTCGTTGAGGCGCTGGATCCGTTGCTCCACACGCCACATCTCGACGCGGTCGAACTCCTCCGCGCCGGTCAGCTCCCGCCACAGGGCGTCGTAGCGCGTCTGGAGCATCTCGATCACCGCATGCGGCTCGATGTCCTCGGCGAGATCACCACTCGCCTTCACGTCCAACAGTTCGCCGAAGACGTTCTCGCAGGCCAAGGTGACGTCGTGCTCCCGCATCGCGTCGGGCAGCGGGTCCTTGAGCTCGCCGGTCTCGGCGTCGACGAGGTAGGCCGAGAACTGTCCGGCGTTGCGGCGGAAGAGCACGTTCGACAGGGACACATCACCCCAGAAGAACTGCGCCAGATGCAGGCGGACCAGCAGGACCACCATCGCGTCGACCAGCTGCGGCAGCTGTGCGGCGTCCAGGCCGTGGGAGAAGAGCCACCGGTAGGGGAGCGAATACTGCAGGTGGCGGGTGATGAGGACCGCCGGGAGTTCCTCCCCGGCCTCGTCGACCCGTCCCGACACCACGCCCATCGCCACCACACAGGGGAGCTCGCGGTTGCGCAGCTCCCGCAGCATCCGGTACTCCCGGTGCGCGATCGCCTCGGTGGTCTCCTTGGCGGCGTACGTCGATCCGTCAGACCCGGTGGTGATGACGCGGACGACGTGGCGGGAGAGCCCGCGCGGTAGCGGCACGAGGTGCTCCTCGTCCCAATCGGCCAACGGCTCGGACCACGGCAGCGGCAACAGTGCCGGATCCGGACGGCTAGCCACTACGCGCAGCGGCATACCCCCATCTTGCACCCATCCGGCGCCGGGGAGGTGGTGGTCAGCGCGGCGCGGGGAGCGCGTCGATCGAGAGCACCGGCCCGTCGGAGGCGGGTACGACGAGGTGGTCGCCGTGGGCGTAGGGCGTCGTGGCGGTGCTGAACAGGGAGGTCGGCGCGGGCAACGGCAGCCGGATCTCCGGGCCGGCCGCGCGGCGCGCCGTGACCAGGACGGAGCCGTGCGGGTGCTCGCGCAGGAAGACCAGGGAGTCGTCATCGACGTGGGCCCAGCGGAGCCCGCCGCGACGTAGGGCGACGTGCTCGTGGCGCAGCGCGGCGAGGGTCGCGTAGACCGACAGCGTCGAGCGGTCCCACAGGTCAGGGCGATCCCACGGCATCGTTCGACGGGAGTCCTCACCGAGCACCCCCTCGAGGCCGATCTCGTCGCCGGCGAAGACCATCGGCACCCCGGGGAGGGTGAACTGCAACCCCGCGGCGACATGGTGGAGGTCGGCCGATCCGGTGATCGTGCGGATCCGGGCGCTGTCGTGGGAGCCGAGGATGTTCCACGAGGTGCTGAGGTTGCGAAACCCGAGGCGGCCCAACCAGGCGCGCATCGAGGCGTGCACCTGGCGGCCCCCGCGCATGGGGATCGGGACCGGCGTGCCGAACGAGCGGGCCTCGGTGTCGGCCGAGCGCAGCCACTCCCAGACCGGCCAGGAGAAGCCGGAGTAGTTCATCGACCCGTGCCACCCGTCCCCGGGCAGGTCGAGGGACGCGTCGTGGTTGTGCTCCCCGATCACCAGCGGATCGGGGCGCAGCGCCTCCGCGGTGCGGCGTACGGCCCGGGCAACGTCGTGGTTGACGTCGATGGCGCCGAGGCGACCGGTCATGTTCGCGACATCGATCCGCCAGCCGTCCACGTCGTAGGGCGGCTGCAGCCAGCGTCCGACGATGGACTCCGGCCCCTCCACGAACGCCGTGCGCAGCTCGGGATTCGTGTGGTCCAGCTTGGGCAGCGTGTGGTGGCCCATCCAGGACTCGTAGCTGCCGTCGGGTCGGAAGTAGTAGTAGTCACGCTCGGGGGACGAGGCGTGGGTGACCGCTCGGCGGAACCACTCGTGGGTGTCCCCGGTGTGGTTGGTGGTGAGGTCGCCCAGGATCCGCCAGCCGCGTTGGTGGACGGCCGAGGAGAGGCGCTCGTAGGCATCGTCGCCACCGAGCAGCGGGTCGACGGTCTCAAAGGTCGAGGCGTTGTAGCGGTGGTTGGACTCGGCCGGGAAGACCGGGGTGGTGTAGACGATGTCCGCGCCGACTGCGGCGATGTGGTCGAGGTGTTCGGTGATCCCGTCGAGGTCGCCGCCGAAGAACTGCAGGGGAGTGCGCGGGTCGGAGCCCTCGAAGACGACGTCCTCGTCCCAGCCAGCGGGGACCGCCCAGTCGGGTGTTGCGCGATCGTCGGCCGCCGAGGATCGGGCGAACCGGTCCGGGAACACCTGGTAGACGACACCGTCGCGGCCCCAGTCGGGTGCGACCGGGTGAGTGGAGAGGACGAAGTCGTGGGCGTCGGGGATGTCGTGGTCGACGACGCCGGCGCCGGTCAGCCACTCCTGCTGGCCATCGTCGTGGAGGAGCAGGAAGCGGTAGTGCGCGACCGGGTTGTGCACCGGGAGGTCGCCGGCCCACCAGGCCGTGTCGAGGTCCTCGGCGACGACCTCGCAGCGGTGGAAGGTGGGCTCGGAGTCCAGCGTGGTGCGGATCCAGGCTTCGGCCGGTCGTCTGGCTGTGCCGGTGCGCAGGCGCAGCGTCACGGTGCTGCCGAGGGCGGGCGCCTCGTCGTCGACGTACGTCGGGGAGCCGTCGTGGTGGGGCTCGTCCAGAAGATGCGTCATGGGATCAGTCTGCAGTGCCGTCGGGCTGGAGGAACACCGCACCCGGCCCGCGCGGCGCCGCCTCGTCGTGGGGGTTCTGCAGGCTGCAGGTCTTCAGGCTCAGGCAGCCGCAGCCGATGCAGCCGTCGAGCTTGTCGCGGAGGCGTTCGATGCGCTCGATCTGCTCGTCGAGCCGGCTGCGCCAGCGTCTGCTCAGACGGGCCCAATCGGCCTTGTTCGGAGTCCGGTTCTCCGGCAGGGTCGCCAGGGCCTCTGCTATCTCCTCCAGCGAGAGACCGATCCGTTGCGCTGTCCGGATGAACGCGACCCGGCGCAGGACGTGTTTGGGGTAGCGCCGCTGGTTGCCGGAGGTGCGTTCGGAGTGGATCAGCTCGCGTGACTCGTAGAACCTGATCGCCGACGTCGCGACGCCGGCGCGGTGCGCGAGCTCACCGACGGTGAGGTAGTTCATGGGCAACCCCAGAGTTGAAGAATGCTTCAACCTCATGGTGTCACGGCGACTGGTGGAACCGCTGAGTGGCACTCGGGGGTGGTTCTGTGCAGCCGAGTGTCCGCCCAGGTGGCCCCTACCCCTAACATTGGCCTCGCCGCTCGACGGCCAGGCCGGTGTAGCTCAGTTGGTAGAGCGCCTCACTTGTAATGAGGATGTCGCGGGTTCGACTCCTGTCACCGGCTCCACTTCGACCCCGAGGAGACCGTATGCCCCTGACCCGACACGAGGCGATCGCCCGCTGCGACGCCTACGCCGCGGCCATGACCGCTGGCGACCCGAGCATGACCGTGCAGCTGTTCGCCGAGGACGCCACGCACGAGGAGCCGATCGGAACTCCCACCAGGCACGGACGGGAGGAGATCCTTGCCTTCCTCGAGGGGAACGCGGGCGTGAGCCTCACGATGGTGCGGATCGGTCCGGTGACCGTGGTCGGCAACCACGCAGCCTTCCAGGCACGCGTCGACGTCCCGACCCCCGACGGGCAGCTGTCGCTGACCGCGACCGACCTGATCACCTTCGACGACGCCGGGCTGATCGGCGAGATCGTCGTGCTTCCCGACATCGAGGCTGACCCGGGCTCCTGATCAGTGGGACCGCTCGGCACTCCGACGCTGGCCCCGAGCCAGCATGGGAATTCCTGTGTGAGGACGAGCGAACGGACGGGTGAACGATGGAAGCGGAACAGACCTGGGACGACGAGTGTGACGTGCTGGTGGTGGGCTCCGGCGGCGGCGCCCTGACCGGTGCCTACACGGCGGCGCGGGAGGGACTCTCCGTGATCCTGGCCGAGGCAGACGACTGTTTCGGCGGCACCACCGCCTACTCCGGCGGCGGCATGTGGTTCCCCAACAACGCCGTGCTCCGGCGCGCCGGCGGCACCGACACCCCGGAGGACGCGCGCACCTACTACCGCGCGGTCGTCGGGGATCGCACCCCGGTCGAGCTGCAGGACGCCTACCTCGAGAACGGCGCAAAGCTGGTCGACTACCTCGAGACGGACGACGACTTCGCGTTCCAGGTCCTGCCGTGGCCCGACTACTTCGGCTCCGCACCCAGGGCCAGTGACACCGGGCGCCACATCGTGATGAAGCCGGTGCAGCCCGAGGCCTTGGGCGACCTCCGCGACACGTTGCGTCCCACCCTCGGCGTCGAACGCGCCGGCGAACCACTCCCTGACCTCGTCGCCGGGGGCCAGGCGCTGATCGGACGTCACCTGCTCGCGCTCTCGCGGCGGGACAATGCCGAGCTCCGGACCAACACCTGCTGCGAAGAGCTCGTCCGGGAGGGCGACACGATCACTGGAGCAGTGGTCAGCCAGGATGGTGTACGCCGTCGTGTCCGTGCCCACCGCGGGGTCCTCGTCGCGTCCGGTGGCTTCGAGCGCAACGAAGCGATGCGCAAGGAGTACGACGTGCCGGGCACGAGCCGTGACACCTTGGGCCCGGCCACCAACCAGGGCAAGGCGATCCGGGCGGGGATCGACATCGGAGCCGATGTCGACCTGATGTCGGAGGCCTGGTGGTCACCGGGTCTCACGCACCCGGACGGCACCTCCACGTTCTCCCTCTGGTTCACCGGTGGGATCTTCGTCGACGACAACGGCGAGAGGTTCGTCAACGAGTCCCGGGCCTACGACCGGATCGGTCGTGACGTGATCGACCGCATCGACGCGGGAACCGTGACGCTGCCGTTCTGGATGGTCTACGACGATCGCGACGGTGAGCGACCCCCCGTGCGCTCCACCAGCGTGCCGATGGGCGAGACCGACGCCTATCGGGATGCCGGGCTCTGGGTCAGCGCCGACACGCTCGATGAGCTGGCCACGAGGATCGGCGTCCCCGCCGATCGCCTGGCCTCGACCGTGGCGCGCTTCAACGAGTTCGCCGCTGCGGGACGAGACGACGACTTCCAGCGAGGCGACGAGGCCTACGACCGGTCGTTCGCCGGTGGCGGATCCCCGCTGGTTCCGCTCGAGACAGGGCCCTTCCACGCGGCTGCCTTCGGCATCTCTGACCTCGGCACCAAGGGCGGGCTCCGCACTGACGCCCATGCCCGCGTCCTGGACCGTGACGGCGCGGTGATCAACGGGCTCTACGCGGCCGGCAACTCCCAGGCCGCGGTCAGTGGCACCGTCTATCCTGGCGGTGGGAACCCGATCGGATCCTGCATGGTGTTCAGCCACCTGGCCGCACTGGACATGGCGGGCAGGGACGGAGGTGGCCGGGCGTGAGCCGGGTCGCCGTGGTCACCGGTGCCAGCAGGGGTGCCGGCAAGGGGATCGCCCTGGCCCTGGCGGAGACGGGCGCCACCGTCTACGTCACCGGCCGCTCGAAGAACGAGGGCGACGCACCGCTGCCCGGCACGGTCTTCGCCACGGCCGAGGAGATCGACCGTCGTGGCGGAAGCGGGATTCCGGTCGTCTGTGACCACTCGGACGATGCCCAGGTGGCTGAGCTCTTCGAGCAGGTCCGCGCCGACGAGGGCCGGCTCGACATCCTGGTCAACAACGCCTACGTGGTCCCCGACCACCTCGCTGATGCGGGTCCCTTCTGGGAGAAGCCCCTGGCCCTCCAGGACCAGTTCGACGTGGGCCTGCGGTCGTCGTACGTCTCGAGCTTCCACGCCGCGCCGCTGCTGATCCACGGCGGGGGACTGGTGGTGAACACCTCGTCCTTCGGAGGTGGGTGCTACATGCACGGGCCGGCGTACGGCGCGGTGAAGGCCGGCATCGACAAGATGTCCCACGACATGGCACACGACTTCAGGCCCCATGACGTCGCCGTTGTGTCGGTCTGGATGGGTCTGTTGCTGACTGAACGCACCGCGGCGTCCTTCCGCGCCCATCCCGATCGTTATGGAGCGATGGCCTCGATGGCGGAGTCGCCGGAGTTCACTGGTCGCGTGATCGCGGCGCTGGCCGACGATCCCGACCGGATGAGCTGGACCGGACAGACCGTGATCGGCGCCGAGGTCGGTGAAGCCTTCGGCCTCACCGACGCCGACGGCTCGCGGCCGTCGTCGCCCAGGTCCGCCCTCGGCGAGCCGATCATCTGGAACGAGGCGGTGGTCGAATGAGCCGCGGAAGACTCGAAGGTCGTGTTGCCCTGGTGACCGGGGCCGCACGTGGCATGGGTGCCAGCCACGTACGCCGCATGGTGGCGGAGGGAGCCCGTGTCGTCTTCGGCGACGTGCTCACCGATGAGGGACGCCTGCTGGAGCAAGAGCTCGGCGACTCATGCCGGTTCCTGTCGCACGACGTGACCTCCGAGGAGGACTGGATCGCCATCGTCGGACTCGCTGCATCGGCGTTCGGGCGACTCGACGTCTTGGTGAACAATGCCGGGGTGCTCGGGTTCGGGTCGCTGGAGTCCCTCGCGGTGGCCGACTTCCGTCGGATCCTCGAGGTCAATCTGGTCTCCCAGTGGCTGGGGATGAAGCATGCCAGCGCGGCGATGTCCGACGGCGGATCGATCGTGAACATCTCCTCGGCCAACGGAATGGTCGGCGGGCACAACCTGACCGGCTACAGCTCCAGCAAGTTCGCCGTCCGCGGCCTGACCAAGTCCGGCGCGATCGAGCTCGGCCCACGCGGGATCCGGGTCAACTCGGTGCATCCCGCCGGGGTCGCCACCGGCATGGTGGGGCGGCCCGACGGCGACGTGGATGCCTCCGGCGGGCCGATGTCGCGGATCCCGATCCCGCGCTATGCCAAGCCCTCCGAGGTCACCGACATGGTGCTCTTCCTGGCCAGCGACGAGTCCTCCTACTGCACCGGCGCGGAGT